>NZ_CAJPHP010000013.1:0-244659 GCF_905339975.1 Burkholderia sp. BCC1999
CGTTTTCGATGCGCACGAATGCGTCATTCGGTTTGAGCATATCCGTCGTCGGTCGATGCATCGCATCAGGTGTACTGAATGAATCCCGTTTCATGATGGTCCGTTTTAAGCAGGTAAGCGAATCTCTGGCGTCAGGCGCGACCGGTCGGCAGTCGCGCGGTGCTGGCGGAGAGGGATCGAGCGATTCCTCGTCCGGAACGAATGGCGCAACGAAACAGGTGTGGGGGCTCGCACGGCGATCAGCGGCAATCAGTCGCGAACGACCGGAGGCACCGCGCTGGCTGTCAGGAAGATTTCATCGGTTTTCATCGGGCTTTCCGCACGTTTCTGTCGTCTCCAGTGCGAATTTTTAAACCCGTCAAAAACCTTTTGGATCGCGGATTTCCGTTTCGGACATTGAACGGGATCGATGTTTGGGTAGGCGGCAAAACGGGGCATGACCCGGCCGCGCGCCGCACCGCGGGCGCCCCGGCGGGACGGGCGCCGCCGGGTGACACGGAGGGTGAAACGGGGGTCGGGAAAACGAGCAGCCGGGCGGCTGCCACGCGCGGCCGGTGCGCCGCGCGGGTCACGTCACTTCGCGTTCAGTTCCTTCCAGCGCCGGTAGACGGCGATCGCGTCGGCGTGCTTGTGCTGCACCATCGGCAGCCGGCGTTCCTCGATCGGTTTCGCATATTCGGCATAGAACGTGTCGAGCTCGAAATACTTGCGGTCGTCGCGGTAAAACGGCGCGTAGTCCTCGCGGGTCGTGATGTAGACGACGCGTTTCGGGCTGCAGTAGTACAGCGAACCGAGGCACATCGGGCACGGGCTCGCGAGAATGTAGATCTCGCAATCGGTCAGGTGCTCGGTGCCGAGCTTGCGGCACGCGTCGCGCACCGCGAGGATCTCCGCATGCGCGGTCGGGTCGCTGGTCTGTGCGACGAGGTTCGGGCTTTCCGCGACGATCTCACCGTCGCGGACGATCACCGTCGCGAACGGGCGGCCGCCCTCTTCCACGTTCTTCATCGCAAGATCGATCGTGCGTTTCACAAAATCCATGGCTGCATCCTCGTTGAATCGGAATGGTGCGAACGTGCGGCGGATTCAACCGGCCGATGCACGTCGGGCGGAAACCTGCGCGGCACCGCTGCCGCGGCGCCGCGCAGGCCTCAGAACGGCTTGGTCGGCAGGTACTTGCCGTCGAGCGTGATCACCGCGCGCGAACCGCCTTCGGGATCGTCGACCTTCTTCACGTCGAGCCGGAAATTGATCGCGCTGATGATGCCGTCGCCGAACTTCTCGTGAACGAGTGCCTTCAGCGTCGTGCCGTACACCTGCAGCATCTCGTAGAAGCGGTAAATGGTCGGATCGGTCGGCACGCGATCGTCGATGCTGCCGCGCAGCGGGATCGTCTGCAGCAGCAGCACCGCATCGTCGTCGAGGCCGAGCTTGCTGGCAACGCTGCGCGCCGCATCGGCCGGCAGCGCATGCTGGCCGAGCAACGCGGCCGTCACGAACGCTTCGCTCAGGCCCGTGCCTTCGGTTAGCTGCGCGAACGACAGGTTCTTGCGCGCCTTCGCGAGAACGATGGCCTCCGCAAGCGCGTGGCGGGCGGTCTGGCTGTGCTGGGACTGGATCATGGCAATTCCTCGTGGTGGGGTGGGAGCGATTCAGGCCGCGACGGGAAGCGTCGCGGGCGTGGCGCGAACGTCGGGATGGTCCGCCAGGGAGACGAACCGGCCGGTCGCGCCGTCATGGGCGTCGATGCAGCCCGATTCGATGTCGTAGACCCAGCCGTGCAGCGCGAGCCGCCCTTCTTCGAGCGCGAGCCGCACGGCAGGGTGCGTCTTCAGGTTCGCCAGTTGCGCGACGACGTTCTCGCGCACCATCGAGTCGATCCGCTCGCGTTCGCTGCGATGCGTACGCGCCTCGTTCACGACACGCGCCGAATCGGCGTAGCGCAGCCAGTGGCCGACGGCCGGCATGTGGTCCATGCACTGACAGGTGGCAATCGCCGTCATCGCGCCGCAATCGGAATGGCCGCAGATCACGACGTCGGTCACGCGCAGCGCGGCCACCGCGTACTCGACCGATGCCGACACGCCGCCCGGCTCGGGGCCGTACGACGGCACGATGTTGCCGGCATTGCGGATCACGAACAGGTCGCCCGGTTCGCGCTGCGTGACGAGTTCGGGCACGAGCCGGCTGTCCGAGCACGAGATGAACAGCGCCCGCGGATTCTGGCTGCGCGCGAGATCGCGGAACAGCGCGGCGCGCGCCGGATAGGCATCGCGCTGGAACTTCAGGAAGCCTTCGATGATGTCCTTCATCGCGTGTTCTCCGGTGCGGGTGGAATCGATGAAGGGCAGGTTACGCCGGACTTCCAATAACGTAAAAGACTGATTTATGATCCCCTGGATAAGCAGGACTTATAGGAACGACCATGCTGCTGCGCCATATCCACTACTTCCTCGCCGTCGCCGAGCACCGCAGCTTCACGCGTGCGGCCGCCGCGCTGCACGTGTCGCAGCCCGCGCTGTCCCAGCAGATTCGCCAGCTCGAGGAGACGCTCGGCGCGCAACTGTTCGACCGCACCGGACGCGTGACACGGCTGACCGACGCCGGCGACGTGTATTACCGCTATGCGCGGCAGGCACTGCATGATCTCGCGGAAGGCCGGCGCGCCATTCACGACGTGCAGGATCTCAGCCGCGGTTCGCTGCGGATCGCGGTCACGCCGACCTTCACGAGCTATCTCGTCGGGCCGCTCGTCGAGGCGTTTCACGGCCGCTATCCGGATGTGTCGCTGTCGGTGCGCGAGATGTCGCAGGAACGCATCGAGGCGCTGCTCGTCGACGACGAGCTCGATGTCGGCATCGCGTTCGACGAGGTGCAGACGGCGGATATCGAAGCACAAACGCTGCTGGTGGAAACGCTCGCGCTCGTCGTGAGCCGCCGGCATGCGCTCGCCGGGAAACGCAAGGCCGGCCTGCGCGCGCTGCACGACGCGCCGCTCGTGCTGCTCACGGCCGAGTTCGCGACACGCGTGCAAATCGATCGCTATTTCCGCGAACACGACGTGCAGCCGCGCGTGTTGATGGAAGCAAATTCGCTGGGGGCCGTGATCGAGATCGTGCGCCGCACGAACCTCGCGACGCTGCTGCCCGCGACGATCGCGAGCGGGCACGACGATCTCGTCGCCGTCGCGCTCGATCCGGCCGTCCTGCGGCGCACGGCCGTGCTGTTGCAGCGCAAGGGGGCGTACCGGAGCGCGGCCGCGCGCGCGTTCGTCGAACTGGCGCTGGCACGGGGAAAGGGAAAGGAGAATGAGAAGGAGAAGGAAAAACCGATAGGCGATACACGCCCGGCGAGCCGGAAGGCCGCCGGTCAATGAATGCCGCGGCGCCGGATCGAACCGGCGCGGCAAACCACGTCAGTTGTAGCCGAGAATCGCCACCGCCGCGACGTCCGGCCGATCGATCGTATTCCCGACGAGCGACGTCATCGGCTCCTGCAGTACGGCTTGATACGACGTCACGCGCGCGGCCTCGGGCACACCCGCATCATCCGGCGCCGGTTCGTCGAATGCCGTATCGAAACCGCTGTAAAAACCCGGTTGTTTCTGCGAAAAAGTCATCTCCACTCCTTTACCTGATTATGTTTTCGATGTTCTAACCGACCTGCTTCATCGCTGCCGCATGCACCACGGTACCGTCATGCGCAGCCTCCGATCGCGCCAGCTGTGCGCGCGTGCGCCGCGTGATGTGAATCACCGCGAACACGACCGGCGCGATCAGCAGGCCTTCCGCCAGTTCGGGATCGACCGGCAGGTTCATCACGTGCAGCGCCTTGAACGCCGCCGTTGCGAGCGACAGCACGTAGTACGAAATGGCTGCCACCGACAACCCCTCGACCGCGTGCTGAAGATGCAGCTGGTTGCGTGCGGTGCGCTCCATGCCCGCCAGCAGGCGCGTCACGTCTTTTTCCTGCGCGAGATTCACGCGCGTGCGCAGCAGGTCGACCGCCCGCGCGATCCGCGCGGCAATCTGTTCGTGGCGCGCCCATACGCTGCGACATGTTTCCATCGCCGGTGCAAAACGACGCTCCATGAATTCGGCGATCGTCGGCATCCCTTCGATGCGCTCCTCGCGCAACTCGTGGATGCGCGCCAGCACGAGCTTTTCGTACGCCCGCGACGCGCTGAAGCGCGCGCCCGATCCCGACAGCGATTCGACCCGTACCGCGAGGTGCGTGAGCTTGACGAGCAGCGCCGTGTCATCGCCATCGGCGCCGCTCGCGTCCATCCGCTGCATCAATGCGTGCAGCGCCGCATGGATCTCGTCGAGCTCGCGGCTCATCCGGCGCGCGACGGGCAGCGCCAGCAACGCCATCATCCGGTACGTTTCGATTTCATACAGGCGCTGCAGCAGGCGGCCGCCCTGCTCCTCGCGGAAATCCTCGTCGACGACGAGAAAGCGCATGAAGCCGTCGTCGCGCACATGCCAGTCGCAGAACACCTTGCCGCCACCGAGCACGTTGCTGCCGACGAGCGCGGGCCCGTCGATCCAGCGGCGCAGGTCGCCGCAAACCAGCCGCGCGGCGTCGCCCGTCAGCAGCTCCATGCGCACCGCGACGAAGCGGATACCGGAGAGCCGCGCGAACCACGCAGCCGGAATGCCTTCGATCGCGAGATCGTCGAAATAGCCGGTGTCGCGCCGCGGCGCGACGAACGTGAAGGTCGAGAATTCGGTGTGGCGCTCCCACTTCAGGTGCCAACCGCTTGGCGACTGCACCGCGTAGTGCGTCGCGCCTTCGTGCGGCGCGGCGATGCCGGTATCGCGGCACAGCGCGTGCAGCAACGTTTCGTGGATGTCGGGCTGGCCATCCGCGTAGATCGCGTAATGCGTGAGCGACACGGCTTCGGCGAGCCGCAGGAACGGCCGGGCATGCAATTCCGCGGCCAGTGCGGCGCGCAACGGATGGTCGATCATCGATACACCACGCTTCCTTGTTCAGTCGTGCACACCGGATCAACCGGCCTGAACGCCGCGCCGCCCTCGGGCGAAACGCCAGCGTGATCGCACTATGGCAGACACACAGCAACAATAAAAACGCATAATGTTGATCGTTACGTTCAGTTTTCCTGATACCCATGAAGATGCTCGATCACGACGTGCTGGCCACCGTCGTCGCCGTCGCGGAGACCGGCAACATGACCCGCGCCGCCGAGGCGGTGAACCGCTCACAGTCGGCCGTGAGCATGCAGATCAAGAGCCTGGAAGACGCGATCGGCCGGCCGCTGTTCGTACGCAAGCCGCGCAGCATCGTGCTGACGCGCGAAGGCGAGGTGCTGCTGGGATTCGCCAGACGAATGCTGGCGCTGCGCGACGAGGCATGGGCGGCCGTGGTGCGGCCGGAAGTGACCGGTAAAGTCGTGATCGGCGTGCCGGACGACTACGCGTCGTCGCTGCTGCCGTCGGTCCTGAAGAAGTTCTCGGCGACCTACCCGAAGGTCGAGATCCAGGTGATGGGGCTGCCGAGCAGCGCGCTCGCGCCGCTGATCAAGGAGGGCACCGTCGACCTCGTCTGCGGCACACGCATCAAGGGGCTGTCGGGCGACTTCATCCGCCACGAGCCGATGGCGTGGGCCGCGATGACGAACGGGCCGCGCGTGTGGGAAGAGCGGCCGCTGCCGATCGCGGTGTTCATGCCGGGCAGCGTCGCGCGCGAGAACGCGATCCGCAGCCTCGAACGCGCGAAGGTGCCGTACCGCACCTCCTATGAAAGCCCGAGCCTGCTCGGGCTGCTCAGCATGGTCGAGGCCGGCCTCGCGGTCGCGCCGCTCGCGCGCTGCGCGATTCCCGCGCAACTGTCGATGCTCGGCCGCGCCCACGGGCTGCCCGACCTGCCGCCGCTCGAACTGATTCTCGCGCGCAGCACGAAATCGAAGCGCCCGCCGTGCGACTTTCTCGCGGAACAGTTGATGGAAGACCTGCAGCGGCAGACCGGGCAGACTGGCGACGCGTGATCAGCGCGTCGCGCCGAACCCGGCCGCGCCCAGCGCCGCGTTGACGTTCGCGGCAACCCGATCGACGAGCGCTTCCAGCGTATCGCCGCGCACCTGCGCATGTTCCGGCGCGACGTGCTCCGTGCGTTGCCAGCCCCACTGCGCACCCGACGCGACCGACAGCGTCGCGCCGAAGCGATTGCCGTGGCGACGGCCGAAGGTGCTCACGCGCCGCTCGGCCACGTAGTCCTGTTCGGGCAGGCAGAGCCGGATCTCGATCGCCACCTGGTCGCGATCGTTGATGCGCGCGGCCGGGCTCACCGTTGCTGCGAACACCTTGCCGATCCGCCAGATCACGCAGGTCTCCCAGGCCGTGAGCGGCCCACCGGCTGATTCGACCCTTTCGGTGTCGACCGACCACTGATGCCGGTCGGGAACGACGATCGCCTGATGCAGCAGCATTTCGGCCACGCGCACCGTCGTCACGAGCTGACGCGCGAGTTGCTGGCCCGACGGCAGCGACGCCGTCCGGAACCGGCCGTTTGCCGGCCGCGCGACAGGTACTGCTTCCAATAGATCCACGACTCCTCCGTATTCGTGATCGGCGCCGCGCATGCAGGATCGCGCGCCGGTCCGCCGCTTGCGGGCGGACGGACACGGCGACCGGTAATCGGGCGACGGATCGGACAAGCCATCAAGGAACGAACGACAACCAACGAGCAACAACCGTTCCCCGCTTCATCGTGCCTTCGGCCCGACGCGCAACCGGCGCGCGACCGGCCCGATCACCGCATCGGCCTGCTGCGCGATCAGCATGTGCAGCGTGAAATCCAGGTCTTCCGGCGCGATGTCGAAGTGCACGTGGACCACGTCGCGCACGGCACGCGCACTGACGACATACACACCGAGCGGGGAATGCAGCAGCGCCGCGAGCCGCGCATGCGCGCGTTCGCCAGAATCGGCCGTCAACGTGACGGGCAACTGCAGGCGCGGGCGCGGCGGCGGGAACGGAATGACGTTGTTGCATACGCCGGCGCGCAACCGGCGGCCGGCGACATCGAAGGCGGGAACGGGATGAATGAAGGTCATGGAGCGGACGGAGGCCGTCTCGGCTGTTCGACACATCACCAGCTTAGAAGAGACGACATAAACGTCGTGCAAAAAAACGGGGCGCCGGTGCAAAAAGCGGCGTGGAGGACACGTCACCGGCTGGTGGCTGGTGGCTGGTGGCTGGTGGCTGGTGGCTGGTGGCTGGTGGCTGGTGGGCGGTGGGCGGTGGGCGGTGGGCGGTGGGCGGTGGGCGGTGGGCGGTGGGCGGTGGGCGGTGGGCGGTGGGCGGTGGGCGGTGAGCGGTGAGCGGTGAGCGGTGAGCGGTGAGCGGTGAGCGGTGAGCGGTGAGCGGTGAGCGGTGAGCGGTGAGCGGTGAGCGGTGGGCGCTGGACGGCGGCTAAAGCCCGGCGACCGATCTCGCAGTCGCCGTGCCCGCACCACGGCCGCGCGCCACAGTCCGCGTCGCCCCCGCCTGTGCGCCGGTCATCCCGCTATGCGAACGCTTCGAGCGACGCGCGCCGCCGCTCGTCGACCATCGATTCGATCAGCGACACCAGATCGTCGGTCAGCGGATCGCAGATGCCCGGCGAGCGATGCAGTTCGAGATCGGCAGCCGGCAGCGGCGGCAGCCCGTCCGTCTCGTCGAGCACGCGCCAGTTCTCGGGCAACGTGCAGCGGTCGATCATCGTCACGGCCGCGCCGTGGTTCACCGCGATCTTGATGCCGGTCGGGCTCTGGCTCGTATAGACGACGTGATACGGCCGCTCGGCCGTCGCGAGCGCCTGCAGCCCGCGCTGCCGGTAGCAGCACGTCTCCGGAAACAGCGCGAGCGGCACCGACGCCTGCGGGCCGAGCGCGAAATCCCGGTGCGCGGCCCACACGACCTCGTGACGGCCGAGCAGCCGCCCGCCCGCGTTCGGCCCATGGCGCACGACGAGCGCGACGTCGAGCTCGCCGGCCTGCAGCCGTTCGAGCAGTTCGAGCGACGTGCGGCAATGCACGTGAAAGCGCGCGCCCGGCCGCATCGCATAGAACGACTTCAACAGGTCGGGCAGCCACAGCTCCGCATAGTCCTCGGGCAGCCCGAAGCGCACGACGCCGCGGTCGCTGCTCGCCTGCTTCAGCGCGAGGATCGCGTCGTTCTGCACCTGGATGATGCGGCGCGCATGGATCAGGAAATTCTCGCCGTCGCGCGACAGTTCGAGCCGCCGGCTGTTGCGCATGAACAGGTGCGTGTCGAGCCGCTCCTCGAGCGTGCGGATGCGCAGGCTGATCGTCGATTGCGTGCGATGCAGTTGCCGGGCCGCCGCGGTGAAGCCGCCGCTCTCGACCACGGCGACGAATGCGCGGATCAGTTCGGGATCGAGCGAACTGAGCTTCGACCAATCGGGCCTTTGAATGGCAGCCATCGGAATTACTCGCTTTCGAAAAAAGAAGGGAAGACGAAAGATAGGGCTCGGAGTACGCCGATTGTTGTCCGGATGCGCCCGGCCCTCCAACCCCTGCCCGGGTATGACAAACCCGGAGCCGGTTCGCGAATGCCCACCCGCCGATCCCGCCCCTCCGGCCGTCATGACAACGGCCGAGGCTTGCCCGGCGGGCGTCCGCGTCCCGGGCCGAGGGCATTCCCGGAGACGACGAAAACTCATAGCCCGATCAGGAAACATCGATTCACCGGCCACGCCACGGCCCACCACAATCGCCTCACACCAACCTTATCGACGAGACACCGCAATGACCGCATCCCAACTCAGGCAGCTTTACATCGGCGAAGGCTTCGAAGGCCCCGGCGTCAACCTCGCGCATATCAACGTGCTGGTCGGCCCGCGCAACGGCCCGGCGGGCCAGGCGTTCGCCACCGCGCTCGCGACGCCGTCGGCCGGCCACGCGCCGTTCGTCGTGATCGCGCAGCCGGGCGTGCCGACCAAGCCGCTCACGCTGTACGTCAACAAGGCGCAGATCGCCAACGATTTCCACGGCAACGCCACGTGGGGCGCGTCGCAGGCCGGCATCGCGAAGGCGGTGGCCGAAGCGCTCGAGAACGGCACGCTGCCGCCCGAAGCGGAGAACGACTGGGTCGTCGTGTCGGCGAACTGGGTGAATCCGCAGACCGACGATCTCGATGCCGTGTTCGAGAACAACTATCGCGCGTGCCGCAACGCGATCGTAGCCGCGATGGAAGGGCTGCCGCATCGCGACGCGGTATTCGCCGCCGCGCGCGACGTGTCGAACCCGTTCTACACCCCGAAGAAAAACTGACGACGACAAGCGGCCGGCACAAGGCCGCACCTGGAGGAAACATGGAATACGTCCGCCTCGGCCAGTCAGGCCTGAAGGTGTCCCGCCTCTGTCTCGGCACGATGAACATGGGCACCCCCGAATGGAAGCCCTGGATCTTCGACGAAGCGCAGAGCGAGCCGATCGTGCGCCGCGCGCTCGACGCCGGCGTGAACTTCATCGATCTCGCGGATTTCTATTCGACGGGCGTCGGCGAGGAAGTGGTCGGCCGCATCCTGAAGCGCAATGCGCGCCGCGAGGAGCTCGTCGTGACGACCAAGGTCGGCTACGACATGGGCAGCTACCCGAACGCCGGCGGCCATTCGCGCAAGCACGTGCTGGACGGCATCGACGCTTCGCTCAAGCGGCTCGGGATGGATTACGTCGACATCTTCATGCTGCACTTCTTCGACGTGAACACGCCCGTCGAGGAGACGATGAGCGCGCTCCACGACATCGTGCGCGCGGGCAAGGCGCGCTATATCGGCGTATCGACGATGTACACGTGGCAGTTCGCGAAGATCATGCAGGCCTGCGAACGAAACGGCTGGAACAAGCCGATCAACATGCAGCTGCAGCTGAACCTCGCGTATCGCGAGGAAGAGCGCGAGATGGTGCCGTACTGCATCGACCAGGGCGTCGGCGTGTCGGTGTTCAGCCCGCTCGCGCGCGGCCTGTTGACCTGCGAGCCGCAATCGACGCGCAACCAGACCGACTTCTTCACCGCGCAGATGTACGGAGATGCATCGTCGCTCGCAATTGCCGCATCGGTCGCGAAGGTCGCGAAGCGCCGCGGCGTGCCGCCCGCGCAGATCGCACAGGCCTGGGTGCTGAGCCGCCCGGGCATCGCGAGCATGCTGGTCGGCGCGGATTCCGTCGCGCAATTCGACAGCGCGCTCGGCGCGCTCGAAACGCAGCTCACCGAAGAAGAACTGTACGAGCTGGAACGCAACTACACGCCGTGCGACCTGATCAACGACTACACGGCCGGCAAGCGCATCGCGCGCGAGTCGCGTCCGGCGCAGGGCAGTTTCGCGACGGACTGAGGCACTGAAGCACTGAAGCTCCGAGGCACTGAAGGAACGACCCACAATGAACGAATTTCTGAGGACCGGCCATTACATCGGCGGCGAATGGCACGAATCACATGGCGCGAGCGATGCAACCTATCCGGTGCTGAACCCGGCGACCGGCGAGACGATCGCGAAGGTCGCGAAAGGCGGCGCCGACGACACCCAACGCGCGATCGATGCCGCCGCGCACGCGTTTCCCGCGTGGCGCGCATTGACCGCGAAGGAACGCGGCGCCCGCGTGAAGCGCTGGGGCGAGCTGATGCTCGAGAATCGCGACGCGCTCGCCGAGCTGCTGACGCGCGAGCAAGGCAAGCCGCTCGCGGAAGCGCGCGGCGAAGTCGCGTATGCGGCGAGCTTTCTCGAATGGTTCGCGGAAGAAGCGAAGCGCATGTACGGCGACGTGATCCCGAGCCCGAAGCCGGATTCGCAGATCGTCGTCACGCGCGAGCCGGTCGGCGTCGTCGCGGCGATCACGCCGTGGAATTTCCCGCTCGCGATGATCACGCGCAAGGCCGGCCCCGCGCTCGCGGCCGGCTGCACGATGGTGCTGAAGCCGTCGGAGGAAACGCCGCTGTCGGCGTTCGCGCTCGCGGTACTCGCCGAGCGCGCGGGCGTGCCGGCCGGCGTGTTCAACGTCGTGTCGGGCGACGCGGTCGCGATCGGCGAGACGCTGACGAGTTCGTCCGTCGTGCGCAAGCTGTCGTTCACGGGCTCGACGCGGGTCGGCAAGCTGCTCGCGAAACAGTCGGCCGACACGCTGAAGAAGCTGTCGCTCGAACTCGGCGGCAACGCGCCGTTCATCGTGTTCGACGATGCCGATCTCGATGCGGCGGTCACGGGCGCGATCGCGTCGAAGTTCCGCAACACGGGCCAGACCTGCGTGTGCGTGAACCGCTTTCTCGTGCAGGACGGCGTCTACGACGCGTTCACGCGCAAGCTCGCGGACGCCGTGCGCACGCTGCGCGTCGGCAACGCACTCGCGGGTGAAGTGGACCAGGGGCCGCTGATCAACGAGGCGGCGCTCGGCAAGGTCGAGCGGCACGTGGCCGATGCGACCGCGAAGGGCGCCCACGTGCTCACTGGCGGCAGGCGTCACGCGCTCGGCGGCACGTTCTACGAGCCGACCGTGCTGACCGACATGACGGCCGACATGCTGATCGCCGAAGAGGAAACCTTCGGCCCCGTCGCTGGCTGCTTCCGCTTCACGACCGAGGAAGAGGCCGTCGCCGCGGCCAACGACACACCGTTCGGGCTGTCCGCGTATTTCTACACACGCGACCTCGGCCGCGCGTGGCGCGTGTCGGGTGCGCTGGAGAGCGGGATGGTCGGCGTCAACGACGGGATCATCTCGACCGAAGTCGCGCCGTTCGGCGGCGTCAAGCAATCGGGGCTCGGCCGCGAAGGCTCGAAGTACGGCCTCGACGAATACGTGGAACTCAAGTACACGCTGATGGCCGGCCTCGGCCGCTGACCGCTCCCCGCGGTCGACCCGCGCCGCGCGCCGTCCGACCGCGCGGCGCCTCGCACGACGCTCGCGGCGGCATGCCGCCTGCGCGCGCCGCTGCGCACCAGATAACAATCCAGGAGGCAGCTTGACCCAAGCCAACGTTCAATCCGGCACTGCACGCGCGTTGCCGCTGCCGCGTGGCGCCGGTGCGCCGCACCGCTCCGTCGCGCTCGACGACGTGCCGCTCAACCGTTTCCACGTGAAGATCGCCGGCCTCACGTTCGGCGCCCATTTCACCGAAGGCTACACGCTCGGCACGATCGGCTACGCGCTCGCCGCGCTCGGCAAGCAGATGCCGATCGACGCATTCTGGATGGGAATGATCGGCAGCTCGGCGCTGATCGGCATCTTCTTCGGCAGCCTCGTGTTCGGCTGGCTGTCCGACCGGATGGGCCGGCAGAAGATCTTCCTGACGAGCTTCGTGATCATCACGGCGGCCGCGTTCGCGCAGTTCTTCGTCACATCGCCGCTCGAACTGTGCGTGCTGCGCGTGCTGATCGGCTTCGGGATGGGCGGCGACTTCACCGTCGGCCACGCGATCCTCGCCGAATTCTCTCCGCGCAGGCATCGCGGTGCGCTGCTCGGCTCGTTCAGCGTGATCTGGACGATCGGCTATGTCGCCGCGAACGTGCTCGGCCTTGCGTACGGCGATGCCACGCCCGACGCATGGCGCTGGCTGCTCGCGTCCGCTGCGTTGCCTGCGCTGATCGTGCTGGTGCTGCGGATCGGCACGCCCGAATCGCCGCGCTGGCTGCTCGGCAAGGGGCGCGTGCAGGAAGCGCGCGCGATCGTCGCGAAGCATTTCGGGCCGCACGTGATGCTCGACGGTTCGGCCGAACCGCATACGAATGCCGGTTTCGCGCGACTGTTCCAGCGCGACCTGATTCGCCGCACGCTTTTCAACTGCGCGTTCTTCGTGTGCCTCGTGATTCCGTATTTCGCGATCTACACGTTCCTGCCGACGATCCTGAAGACGATCGGCCTCGCCGAAGGTTTCGGTGCGGACCTGCTGCTGAACGCGTTTCTCGTGCTGGGTGCGCTGATCGGCATCTGGCTGACGATCCGGCTGTCGCGACGCGGCTTTCTGATCGGCTCGTTCGCGGTGACGTGCGCGTCGCTCGTCGCGTTGGCGGTGCTGCCGTCGGCGGCGGCCGTCGCGATGATCGTCGCGTTCGCGATCTTCACGCTGACGATGTCCGCGTTCAGCAACCTTGTCGGCGTGTTCCCGCCCGAGTGCTTCCCGACCGAAGTGCGTGCATGCGGCGTCGGTCTCGCGATCGCGTGCAGCCGGCTCGGTTCGGCGATCGGCACGTTCCTGCTGCCGGCCGGCATCGCGACGCTGGGCTTTCACGCGACGATGTTCGCGCTCGCGGGTGTGCTGCTGGTGGGGATGATCGTGTCGATCGCGTGGGCGCCGGAGACGAAGCATCTGACGCTGGAGGAGGCGTCGGGGCATTGACGAGGGAGGCGGGTTGCGTGCCTGCCTGCGTCGGTACGCTCGACGCTTTTACGTCGGCACGCGGCTGATGTGCGGCGGCAATGTGGAATGCGATTCGAATGAACCCGGCCAAGGCCGGGTTCGTGCATTCGAGCCGGCAGTTTTTCTACCTTCCCGACAATACGCGATTCGTGAAATCGCTCAGAACAGAATCGGCGCGTAGTCCCGCGCGCCGTGCAGGATGTGAAGGATATCGATCTGCTCAGGCGGATCACCGACGATCCGATAGAAGATCTGATAGTTGCCGTACACGCGGTGCCGCACGCCGTGACGCTCGAAGCGCGGCACCAGCGGAAAAGCCAGCGGCATCCCGGCAAGACCCAGACACTTGTCGCGAATCTCCCGCACGAAGGTCACGGCTCGTTGCGGATTGTCACGCGCGATGTAATCGGCAATCGCTTCGAGTTCAGCAATCGCGAAATCTGACAGGCGCACGGTCAGGTCTGGCGATCGGCCTGGGCCCGGTACTTCGCCTCCAGACGATCGAAGACTTCCGCCGCCTCGGCGCCGCGTCCGGCTTCCGCATCGGCCAGGCTGCGCGCGATCACCGCGTCCAGCGCATTGAGTTGCGCCTCGCGATCCTGGATCAGGCGCACGCCTTCGCGCAGCACTTCGCTCTTGGATCCGTAACGCCCCGATTCGACCAGCTTCGCGACGTAAGCCTCCAGCTGCTGGCCCAGTTCCGCACTGATCATGCCGACCTCCCGACCGGATTGAATTCGATCCATCCAGCGTATCCCGGTTATCAACTATTATCAAGAAGACGATCTCCAGACGGATCGACGCGAATGCCTTCACAGCCGATCGGGTGGATGGAACGGGACGGAATTCAGACAGGCCGCGGCGCGCCGGCATTCATCCGGGTTTCGCCTTCCCTCGTGTAGCCTTGCCGAACGCTCACCATGCGGACACCGATCATGATTGAAGACATCGTCACGCCACCACCTGGCCTGAAGGTCTACCCGTCGGACACCGACGTCTTTGCCGAGCCCCATGCCGCACTTGCGCGCCATCTGCATCCGCTCGTGTCGATCGACCTGTCGACGGTCAATCCGTCGTGGGAGGGCTGGATCCACCTGCTCAGCCCCGTCGAACCTTATGACGGGCTCGTCGGGCAGGACACGGCCGCGTACCACAACGACTATCTCCGCGCGAACTGGATCGGGTTCCGGCTCGACGAAAACAACCGCTACACGCTGCTCGGCGACCCGCGCTACTTCTATCTGGAAAACCCGCCCGGCACGCATGACACGGGCTATCGCAAGGAACTGGAGGCGCACTACGCCGAGCAACAGGCCAGCATCGAAACCGCGCGCAAGCGGTTCGCCGAATACGGCGTGCTCTACTCGTCCAACCAGTACGCGCCGGACGAGCGCGATTTCAGCCAGGAAAAACCGTGCGACCTCATCGACCAGCTTGGCGGATCGGTCGGCTGGGGCAACTGGTCGGGCACATCGGATTTTCCGATCGACGACAGCAATCCGGACGACATCCGGCCGATCGGCCCCGACGGTGCGCGCTTTCGCTTCGTCGCCGGCGTGACGGGGTGGGAATATCGCGCGATGGGGGCCGACTGGATTCTGCTGTTTTACGAGCCGGTCAGCCGCGTGGCACTGTTGACGTTCGACTGGTCGTAAGGCGGGCGGAAGGGGCCATCGTCCCGCCTCGCGATTGGCCGTTTGGGGGACTCGGCCTGCCGGATTCGCGGCGATATGCTGGGGTTTTCCATTCACTACCGGAAGCCATGCCCGCTCCAACTGTCGATCTCAGTCATGTTCTGCCGTACGAGACGACGTACTTCGACGATCGGCTCGAGGTCGATCGAAACGACCTCGATATTTCCGCGTTGCTTGGCGTGAGCGGCAACGTCCCCGACGAACTGCTCGTTTCGTTATGCGGAGCACCTGCCGGATCAGAAATTCAAGCCTATCTCGACAGCGCGGACAGATTGACATTCGCCGTCACGCACCCGAAATTGATTCGATCGGAGAACCGCGTCTCCGTGCTTCAGACCCGAGACTCGTCCGTACTCGAATTGGGATCTATCGATCTTGTCGATAACGCCATCGCCGGCCTCGGCGCAGCGATGCTATGGCGGATTGTTAGAGCATGCGATAGGTTGAGGATCGCCCGGATCAGCGCGTTCGCGATAGGCGGTCGCAAAGCCGCACCGCAACCCGGCGGGCCACGGCTCTCCGGATACTACGCATGGCCCAGGTTCGGCTTTGATGCGCCCATTCCGAATCGGCATGGTGACGAGGCCGCGCTGTTCCAGTATTTCCCCGGATATCCGGTCGGGTTGGCCGATCGGTCGCTTCGGTCGTTACGTGCACTCTTCACAACGCGATTCGGGCGGGACTTCTGGCGAGTCGCGGGGTCACATCGCTGGATGACATTCGAGGTTGCCCTGCAGAGCCATTCCGTGCGGACGCTGCGGCAATACCTGATCGAGAAAGGAATTTACGAATGACCCAAAAGCACCGCCCGATCACGGGCTTCCGTTTCGCGAAGCAAATAGCCAGGCGCAGCCGCATGACGAACGAGAATCGCCCCATTCGTCTCTCGGAAATCCGGCTGCTCATTGGCGAACTCGTCGCAAGCGCACGCCATCACGATCAAGCGCAGGCGGCGCTGACGTCTGCCGTCGAATATCACGCGCAACCGGCCGGCAAGCCGACATCACCGCCGCAAAGAAAAGTCTTCGACGTGGGGCCGATCGATCACTCGAAAAGCACATTGCAGATCATCTCGATGGCCGATGCCGAAGCCCGTTGTCGCCGGGAAACACTCCTGCACTTCGGACAGGACCCCGACCTCTAGCCCGCGGCAATGGAACGCAACCGCGCGGCTCGGTTCAACGGCGATCCAGCCAGTCTTCAGTTCGTAACGATCTTTGACAGACACCAAAGCAGGAGGCACCGCACGACCGGCGCGGACCGATCCGATTTTTCCCACATTCCAATCAGCCGCGTCCTACAGTCGCCCCCTCCCCCTTCCGTCCCGCCTGCCCGCGCATCCACGCGGCAAATGCAACCACGTGCTCGACGGCGACTGTCTCCGGCTCGACATCGAGCCAATAGCCGAACGGCCCGATCGGCTGCACCGGAGACAGTCGCACGAGGCTGCCCTCGGCGATCTCCTCCTCGATCATGTTCAGGTCGACCACCGCGAGCCCCGCGCCTTTGCGCGCCGCACGGATCGCCTGTTCGAGCGTGGAAAACTCGATACCATCGCCGATCCGCGCCAGCGGCACGCCCGCCTGCTCGCACCAGTCGGCCCACAGCGTCAGGCGCTTGCCTTCGTGCAGCACATGCAGCGACGGCAGCCGGCCGAGCAGCACGTCGAGCGCGTCACCGCGATAACGCGGCGCGCCGACGAGCGCATGCCGCTCCATCATCAGCAGCTCCGACTGCATCCCCGAGCGCGCCGCGCGCCCGAAGCGGATGTGGCAATGGCAATCGTCGGCCGGCTCGGTGCGGATCGACAGCTCGACGTCAGGCAACGCCTCCGCGAGCGTGCCGAGCCGCGGCGAAAACCACTGCGTCGCGAACGTCGGCGGCAACGACACCGTCAGCCGCCGCTTCGCACCCGGCCGCGTGGCGGCGATTTCATCGACACCACGCTCGATCGTGTCGAACGCCTGCCCGATGAACGGCAGCAACCGCTGGCCGGCATCGGTCAGGCGCACACCCTTGTGATCGCGCTCGAACAGCCGCGCGCCGAGCGCTTCCTCGAGCAGCCGGATCTGCCGGCTCACCGCCCCCTGCGTCACGCACAGCGAAACTGCCGCACGGTTGAAGCTCAGGTGACGCGCGGTCTCCTCGAAAAATCGCAATGCGATCAACGATGGCAGGCGTCGCATGATGAGTGTCCCTTTCGTTCGTATCGTTTGTATCGTTCGTGCTGTTACCGGCCGTCACCGCCGTCCCGACTGCGGGCAGCCTGATCGCAACAAGGCGCCCCAATCACCGCGCCGTAAAAACCGCGACGGCCCGCGCCCTCCGTCGCATCCATTCATCGTCCCCGCGCCCGCGCCGCCCGCCTACAATAAGCATCCCGCACCAAACACGACACCGCCCCGTGAGACGCAAGATGCCGGCGCTGAACGCGCTGAAAGCCTTCGAGATGGCCGGCCGCACCGGCAGCTTCACGCGCGCGGCCGAACTGCTCAACGTGACGCAGAGCGCGGTGAGCCGCCAGGTCCGCCAGCTCGAGGGCCAACTCGGCGAAACCCTGCTCGAGCGCCGCCATCACCAGCTCGAACTGACGGCGGCCGGCCGCGTGCTGCTGCGCGCGCTGCAGCAATCGTTCGACAAGATCGAGCTGACCGTCCGCAGCCTGCAGGAAAAAACCCACCTGAACCGCCTGCGCGCGAACGTGCCACCCACCTTCGCCGCGCGCTGGCTGATGCCGCGGCTCGGCCGGCTGCGCGACGCACATCCCGAATTCGAGCTGAGCCTCACGACCCGCATTCACGACAGCCTCGGCGAATCGCGCGTGCTCGACTGCGCGATCCGGTTCGGCGACGGCGAATGGGACGGCTTCGACAACGCCCTGCTGATGCAGGAGCAGCATATCGCCGTCTGCGCGCCCGCACTGTATGCGCGGCTGCGACAGGACGGCGCGCCGATCGACCTGAACCGCTTCACGCTGCTGCACGTGCTCGCCACCGACGACCAGCGCTACCTGACCTGGCAGCACTGGCTGAAGGCCGCCGGCATCGCCGACGTCGACACGCGCGGCGGCTACGAATTCGACCTCCTCGACCACGCGATCCGCGCGGCAATCGACGGCCTCGGGATCACGATCGCCGATCGCCACATGGTCGCGCGCGAACTCGCGACCGGGCAACTGATGCAGGTGCTCAACGTGCACGTCGACGGCCACCAGTCGTACTGGTTCGTCACGCGGCCCGAGCAGACGAACCTGCCGCACATCGTCCAGTTCCGCGACTGGCTGCAGCAGGAAGTGTGGCTCGCGAAGCGCCATCTCGAACCGTCGTCGCCGCTGCCGCAAGTGCCGCTGGCCTGACGCGCGATCCGCCCGCGACCGACGCGACCGCCGGCCGCGGGCGACACCTTACCGGCTCCCGCGCGGGTCCGCACGCGGTCCGGTCGAAAATACGACAGGGCCGCCGCCCGCGCGCCATCCCGCCACCACCGCGGCAGCCTTGCCGGACGGCCGATTCCGGCCGATTCGCCGAGTAACGTGCATTTTTCTCATGTTCGACGCGAAAATAAGTCGTTTGTCGTGCGCTAAACGCATGAACAGAATGGCCTCTGTCCCGTGCCACGCGTGTCGCCACCCGAAGCGATCCGCCTGCATTCATCGGAGGAGTCACTTCATGCGCACCGAACGCAACTACGTCAACGGCCGTTTCGTCGCCCCGGAAAGCGACACGTTCATCGTCGTCCACAATCCCGCTACCGAAGCGCCGTTCGCGCGCGTGCCGGCCGCGACGCCGGCCGACGCACTTGCTGCCGTCGACGCCGCGGCCGCCGCGCAGAAGGCATGGCGCAAGCTGCCGAGCGCCGAGCGCGCCGTGTACCTGCACCGTTTCGCCGACGCGCTGACCGCACGCGCATCCGAGATCGGCACGGCGCTCGCGCAGGAATCCGGCAAGAGCGTCGAGGACGCGTCGAACGAAGCCGTCTACGCGGGCCAGATCACGCGCTACCACGCCGAGTGGGCGCGCCGGATCGAGGGCGAGATCATCCCGAGCGACACGCCCGACGAAAACCTGTTCCTGCAGCGCGAGCCGATCGGCGTCGTCGCGTGCCTGATCCCGTTCAACTATCCCGTCTACACGCTGCTGCGCAAGGTCGCGCCCGCGCTGATCGCCGGCAACACCGTGGTCGTGCGACCGAGCAACCACACGCCGGTGTCCGCGTTCGAGATCGCGAAGGCGGCCGACGATGCGGGCTTCGCGCCGGGCGTCATCAACATCCTGACGATGGACCACGCGACGGCCGAAGCGCTGTGCACGCACCCGGCGGTCGGGATGATCACGCTGACCGGCAGCGTAAACGCGGGCCGCAAGGTGCTCGATTACTGCAAGACGAACATCGCGAAGCCGTCGCTCGAACTCGGCGGCAAGACGCCCGCGATCATCGAGCCCGACGCCGACCTCGAACGCGCGGCCGCCGCGCTCGTCGCGTCGAAGACGACCCATTGCGGCCAGCTCTGCACGGCGATCGAGCGCGTGTACGTGCACGACAGCGTGCACGACCGTTTCGTCGCGCTGCTGAAGGAAAAGATGGCGGCCGTGCGCATCGGCAACCGTGCGGAAGACGCCACACGGATGGGCCCGCTCGTCAGCGCATCGGCGCGCGCGCACATTCACGGAATGGTCGAACGCGCGATCGCGGCAGGCGCGACGCTCGAAACCGGCGGCGCGATCCCCGACGGCCCTGGGTTCTTCTACCCGGCCACGCTGCTCACCGGCGTGCGGCAGGACATGGAGATCGTGCAGGAGGAAACCTTCGGCCCGATCATGCCCGTGCTGCGCTACACGACGATCGACGAAGCGATTGCGCAGGCGAACGACCACCAGTTCGGCCTGTCGTCGGTGCTCTACACCGAGCATTACCGCACCGCGATGAACGTCGCGAACGCGATCGAAGCCGGCGAGCTGTACGTGAACCGCACGCCGGCCGATCCGTACCAGGGCTTCCATGCCGGCTGGAAACGTTCGGGCCTCGGCGGCGACGACGGCAAGCACGGGATGCTCGAATTCACGCAGACGCGCCTCGTCGTCATGAAGTACTGACACCGGCGCGCGCACCACGACACCACCCCGCGCGCGCCGCCCCTGATTCAACCAGAACATAAAAAACCTGCAGGCCTCCGCTTCAAGGACGCCTGATGGAGGAAGACATCATGCCGACCCAACCGTCGACGCCCGCGGCGTCGCTCGCGTTGCACGACGACGCCCACGCGTCGCCGCATTCCCGTGCGCAACGCTACCTGCAACTGCTGCTGCTCGTGATCGCCGCGGGCGCGATCTACCCGATGCTGTATCTGCGGCAGGTGTACCAGCCGACGATGCTGCAGTTCTTCCATATCGACGACGTGCAGCTCGGCTACCTGTATTCGTCGCTCGGCACGATCTTCCTCGTCAGCTACCTGCCGAGTGGCTGGCTGGCCGACCGCCTGTCGCCGCGCTGGCTGATCTGCTTCTCGCTGCTCGCCACCGGCGCGCTCGGGCTCGTCTACGCGACCGGGCCGTCGTTCGACACGCTCGTGCTGATCTTCGGCGGCTGGGGGCTGACTACCGGCCTCACGTTCTGGGCCGCCGTGATCAAGCGCGTAAACATGATCGCGGGCCCCGACGAACAGGGCCGTTTCTTCGGGCTGCTCGACGGCGGCCGCGGGCTCGTCGAGGCGCTGCTCGCGACGATCGCGATCACGTTGTTCGCCTATGTGACGCAGGCGCACGGCGGCACCGACGCGGCCGGCTTCAAGCTCGTCGTGCATCTGTACGCGTTCTCCTGCATCACGCTCGGCTTGCTGCTCGCGCTGGTGAAGGATCCGACGGGCGCGAACGAACGCAAGGCCGTGACGGAACGCAGAACAGGCAACGTGCTGACCGACCTGAAGACGCTCGCGGCGATCCCCGAGCTGTGGCTCGTCGCCGTGATCGTGTTCTGCGGCTACCAGGTGTTCTGGGCGACCTACAGCTTCTCGGCCTACCTGCACGAAGGCAATTTCGGGCTCAGCGCGACGGCGGCCGGCTTCATCACGACGCTCAAGCTGTGGATGCGCCCCGTCGGCGGCATCGGCGGCGGCTTCCTCGGCGACCGCGTATCGAAGGTGTCGGTGCTGTTCTGGGCGCTGGTGCTCGCCGCGCTGTCGCTCGTCGGGCTGATCGCCGCGCCCGCGCACAGCCCGCAGGCGATGCTCGTCGTGCTCGTGCTGTTCATCGGCATCCTCACCTATGCGATCCGCGGCCTGTACTGGTCGCTGCTCGACGACTGCAAGGTGCCGACGCATTGCGCGGGCCTCGCGATCGGCCTGATCTCGGTGCTCGGCTATTCGCCCGACGTGTTCGTGCCGCTGATCAACGGCTACGTGACGCAGACCTACCCGGGCGCGCACGGCTACCAGCTCTATTTCGGCTACATCGCGGCCATCGCGCTCTGCGGCGCGGGCGCGGCTGCCTTCCTCAAATACCGCCTCAACCGCATTCACCGAATCCAGGAGTCCGTATGAAGATCGTTTCGCTCGAAACCCATATCGTCGCCGTGCCGCCGCCGCATATCGGCGGGATGTACTGGATCTTCGTGAAGCTGAAGACCGACGACGGCATCGAAGGCGTTGGCGAGATCTATTCGGCGACCTTCGGCCCGAAGGCAATGGCCCCGATCATCGACGACGTGTTCGAACGCCACCTGCTGAACCGCGACCCGCATCACGTCGAACGGCTGTTCCGCCAGGCGTATTCGAGCGGCTTCACGCAGCGACCCGACCTCACGATGATGGGTGTCGTCAGCGGCCTTGAAATGGCGTGCTGGGACATCATCGGCAAGGCGGCCGGCAAGCCCGTTTACGAGCTGCTCGGCGGCCGGATTCACGAGCGGCTGCGCTCGTACACGTACCTGTACCCGAAGAACACGAAAGGCGAATACGACTACGACGATCCCGACCTCGCGGCCGAATGCGCGGCCGAGAACGTGAAGCTCGGCTTCACCGCCGTCAAGTTCGACCCGGCCGGCCCGTACACGGCCTACTCGGGCCACCAGTTGTCGCTGGAAGTGCTCGACCGCTGCGAGCTGTTCTGCCGCCGCGTGCGCGAAGCCGTCGGCAGCAAGGCCGACCTGCTGTTCGGCACGCACGGGCAGATGGTGCCGTCGTCGGCGATCCGGCTCGCGAAGCGGCTCGAGAAATACGACCCGCTGTGGTTCGAGGAGCCGGTCCCCCCCGGCCAGGAAGAGGCGATCGCGCAAGTCGCGAAACATACGTCGATTCCGATCGCGACCGGCGAGCGCCTGACCACCAAGTACGAATTCCACAAGCTGCTGCAAGCCGGCGGCGCGTCGATCCTGCAGCTGAACGTCGCGCGCGTGGGCGGCCTGCTCGAAGCGAAGAAGATCGCGACGCTCGCCGAAGTGCACTACGCGCAGATCGCGCCGCACCTGTACAACGGGCCGGTGGGTGCAGCCGCGAGCATCCAGCTTGCGACCTGCACGCCGAACTTCCTGATCCAGGAAAGCATCATGACGTGGGGCGGTTTCCACGCGGAAGTCGTGAAGACGCCGATCCGCTGGGAAGACGGCTACATCATCCCGTCGAACGAGCCGGGCCTCGGTATCGAACTCGACATGGATGTCGTGCGCCGCCACACGCCGTACACCGGCGAACGGCTGCACCTGCAGATGGGCGAACACCCCGTCGACGTGAAGGATCTCGCCCCCGCGAAAGGCTGAGCGCAAAGGACAGACATGAGCTACGACTACATCATCGTCGGCGCGGGCTCGGCCGGCTGCATCCTCGCGAACCGCCTGAGCGAATCGGGCCGGCACTCGGTGCTGCTGCTCGAAGCGGGCGAACGCGACGCGTCGTTCTGGTTCAAGGTGCCGGTGGGCTTCACGAAGACCTACTACAACCGCCGCTACAACTGGATGTACTACAGCGAGCCCGAGGCGCAGCTCGCCGACCGCAAGCTGTACTGCCCACGCGG
Source organism: Burkholderia sp. BCC1999 (assembly GCF_905339975.1). NCBI lineage: Bacteria > Pseudomonadati > Pseudomonadota > Betaproteobacteria > Burkholderiales > Burkholderiaceae > Burkholderia > Burkholderia sp. BCC1999. The sequence continues at coordinate 23,074 of NZ_CAJPHP010000013.1, forward strand.
CAAGGTGGTCGGCGGGTCGGGCTCGATCAACGCGATGGTCTACGTGCGCGGCCAGCGCAGCGACTACGACGACTGGGCGAACGCCGGCAATCCGGGTTGGGCGTACGACGACGTGCTGCCGTACTTCCGCAAGCTCGAAACCCACGCGGCCGGCGCGACCGATCCGCGGCATCACGGCGCGACGGGGCCGATCCACATCACGTCGATGAAGGCCGACGTGCATCCGATCGTCCACGAGTTCCTGAAGGGCTGCGGGCAACTGAACCTGCCGCGCACCGACGATTTCAACGGTGTGCAGTTCGAGGGCGCGGGCATCTACGACCTGAACACGAAACACGGCGAACGCTGTTCAAGCAGCTTCGCGTACCTGCGCCCCGCGCTGGACCGCGCGAACCTCACGCTGCGCTCGGGCGTGCTCGTGCGGCGCGTGACGTTCGACGGCACACGCGCGACCGGCGTGGTCGTCGCGGGCGAGCATGGCGACGAAACGCTCGTCGCCGCGCGCGAGGTGATCCTCGCGGCCGGCGCGGTCGATACGCCGAAGCTGCTGCAACTGTCGGGCGTCGGCGATCCGGCGCTGCTCGCGCGCCACCGCGTGCCGCTCGTGCAGGCGCTGCCGGCCGTCGGCCGCAACCTGCAGGACCACCTGTGCGTGAGCTTCTACTTCAAGGCGAACCGGCCGACGCTGAACGACGAGATGGGCACGCTCATCGGCAAGATGAAGATCGGGCTGCGCTACCTGCTGACGAAACGCGGCCCGCTCGCGATGAGCGTGAACCAGGCGGGCGGATTCTTCCGCGGCACGGCCGACGCGCAGGAGCCGAACATTCAGCTCTACTTCAACCCGCTGTCGTACCGGATCCCGAAAAGCGACCGCGCGAGCATCAAGCCCGAGCCTTACTCCGGATTCCTGATCGCGTTCAACCCGTGCCGGCCGACGAGCCGCGGCACGATCGAGATCGCGTCGAACCGCGTGGAAGATGCCGCGAAGATCCACATCAACGCGCTCACCACGCAGAAGGATCTCGACGAGGCCGTGCAGGGCAGCAAGGTGATCCGTGCGCTGATGCGCGCGCCGGCGCTGAAGTCGATGACCGTCGAGGAAATCTCGCCGGGGCCGCAGGTCGATTCCGACGAGGCGATGCTGCAGTATTTCCGCGAGCAGTCGGGTTCGATCTACCACCTGTGCGGCTCGTGCGCGATGGGGCCGGACGCGGCGACGTCGGTGGTCGATGCGTCGCTGCGCGTGCACGGGCTGCAGGCGCTGCGGATCGTCGATGCATCGGTGTTCCCGAACATCACGTCGGGCAACATCAACGCGCCGACGATGATGGTCGCGGAGAAAGGCGCGGATCTGATTCTGGCGGATGCGGGGCACGGCGAAGCGTCTGCCGTGAGAGCAAGCGAACGGGAAACGGTCACGCATTAAGGGGGCTGTGTTTTCGCCGATTGCCGCCCCGGCAATCGGCTTCACGACGCAACTCGATGCAACGTCAGCGCCGCGACTATGCCCAATAGGACAACACGATCAACGGGTCACCCCCTTCCTTCGTTGCTCGCCAATTGATGAACGCGCTGCACTCGACGAGTGCGGCGAAAATCTCCGGATTGCGATCCTTCAACGCTCCCGCATCGTCGATCCGCAGCGACACGATGCCGTGCTCGTAGCAATAGTCGCTCATGCAATCATTCCATGCATCCATGTTCCGGCCGTAGTAACCCGGAAATCCGAATTCGCCCGCGAAGTAGTCGTGAAACTTCGCCCAATCGCCAAGCGCTTTTCCGTCCACACTGAATCGATTCATCGAGTCCTCTCGTTCACCGTAAAATCACCGCCGCCGTTCGTTACTCACGCTCCCAAGGCCGGCTCGCCAGCATCGAACAGGTCACACCCGCCCGGGCCGATCCCGCAGATCGCCGGCACGTCGCAGCGTGCCGCATCCCGTCCTTCGACTCACATTCAGTCCCCCGCGCTGCCCCGCGCCTCCACCTCGTCGAACACCCGCACGATGTGATCGATCATCGCGCTCATCCGCGCGGTATGCCGCAAATCCTTGTGCGTCACCATCCAGACTTCGTAAGGACGCGCCGACGTACGCGCCGGCCACACGCGCACCAGCGCGTCGCGCTCCGCGATCGGCACCGGGAGTTCGGCGAGCCCGAGCCCGGCGCGCGCCGCCGCGCGCAGCATGAGATTCGAATTCAGCCCCGACACGATCCGCCCGGCGCGCACCGGCTCGCCGACCACCGTGAGCGGGCCGCGCGCATTCAGGTGCGGCAGGAAGCACACGAGGTCATGCCCTTCGAAGCCGGTGCCGGGCACCGGTTCGCCATGCCGCGCCAGGTATTCCTCTGACGCGTACAACCCCGTCGGCCACGCGGCGAGCCGGCGCATGAGCAGATCGGGATTGTCGGGCTTGATCGTGCGGATCGCGATGTCCGCCTCGCGCTTGGCCAGGTTCTCCACCTGCGTCGACGTGTTGAGCAGCACGCGCACGTCCGGATGCTCGTCGTGCACGTTGCGCATCGCGCGCATCACGAATTCGAGCCCGATCGTATCGGTCGTCGTCACGCGCACGTCGCCGGCCAGGCGCCGGTCGACGCCCTGGGTCTGCCGCACCAGATCGATCGCCGACTGCTCCATCTTCTCCACGTTGCGCAGCGCGACCTCGCCCACCGCGGTCGGCACGTACCCGGCCGACGTGCGCAGGAACAGCGTCGCGCCGAGCGCGCGCTCGAGCGCCGCGAGCCGCCTGCCGACCGTCGCCTGGTCGAGCCCGACCGCCCGCGCGGCGCCGCGCAGGCTGCGTTCCCGGTGAATGGCGAGAAAAATCCGTGCGTCGTCCCAGTTCAAGCGCCTTCTCCGCTGTGATGCAAATTTGCATCTGTGGTCGTGAAAATCGCTGCGCGAATTCATCAAGGCCCAAGCCTATACTTTTTTCACCGACCACTCATCTGTCTTTTCGAGGCAAACATGTCCGATACGCTCTCCCCCATTCCCGCCGACATGGCGGCAGTCGAAATCACCCGCCCCGGCGGCCCCGAGGTCCTCGCGACCGCACGTCGCCCCGTGCCGCGGCCCAAGGCCGACGAAGTGCTGATCCGGGTTCACGCCGCCGGCGTGAACGGCCCGGACGTGCTGCAACGCAAGGGGCTTTACAACCCGCCGCCCGGCGCGTCCGACATCCCGGGCCTGGAAATCGCCGGCGAAATCGTCGCGACCGGCGAAGCCGTGCACGGTTTCGCGCCGGGCGACCGCGTCAGCGCGCTGGTGACGGGCGGCGGCTATGCGGAATACGCGGTCGCCCATCACCTCACGACGATGAAGCTGCCGCCCGGCCTCGACATGATCGAAGCCGCGGCGATGCCGGAAACGTTCCTGACGGTCTGGCTGAACCTGATCCAGCGCGGGCGGCTGCAGGCGGGCGAATCGGTGCTGATTCACGGCGGCGCGTCGGGCATCGGCACCACTGCGACGATGATCGCGAAGGCGATGGGCGCATCGACCGTCATCACGACGGTCGGCTCGGAAGCGCATCGCGCCGCGAGCCTGCGGCTCGGCGCGGATCACGCGGTGAATTACCGCGAACAGGATTTCGTCGCCGAAGTCGACGCGATCACGGCGGGCAAGGGCGTGGACGTGATCCTCGACATCATCGCGGGCGACTACGTGGCGCGCAATTACCGGGCCGCGGCGATGAACGGGCGGATCCTGCAGGTCAGCGCGCTCAACGGGCCGGCGAAGGAACTCGACGTGTGGCCGATGATGACCAAGCGCCTCACGCACATCGGTTCGACGCTGCGCTCGCGCACGCCGGAGGAAAAGGGCGCGCTCATCGCCGAACTCGAACGCCACCTGTGGCCGCACGTCGCGGCGGGCACGGTCAAGCCGCAGGTGTTCCGCACCTTCCCGCTCGACGACGCGCACGGCGCGCACGTGCTGATCGATTCGGGCGTGCACGTCGGCAAGATCGTGCTGACGACGGCCGCGCACAGCCCGCAGTGAGCGCGGTACGCGGCCTGGGTAGCGTGACGCGCGTCAGTTCATGCTCGTGCGCTTCTCGACGAACCGCTTCACGTAATCGTCCGCCGGACGCGACAGGATGTCGTCCGGCGTGCCGACCTGCACGAGCGTGCCGTCACGCAGGATCGCGATGCGGTCGCCGATGCGCAGCGCCTCGTCGAGATCGTGCGTGATGAACACGATCGTCTTCGACAGCGTCGCCTGCAGTTCGAGCAGCTGATCCTGCATTTCGGTGCGGATCAGCGGGTCGAGCGCGGAGAACGCCTCGTCCATCAGCAGCACGTCGGTATCGGCCGCCAGCGCACGCGCCAGCCCGACACGCTGCCGCATCCCGCCCGACAACTCGTCCGGATAGTGATCGCCGTACCCGTCGAGCCCGACCTTCGTCAGCCAGTTGCGCGCCGCGTCGGCCGCGTCGTGCCGTTTCTCGCCGCGCGTGCGCAGCGCATACGCGGCATTGTCGAGCACGGTCTGGTGCGGCAGCAGCCCGAAGTTCTGGAACACCATGCTGACCTTGAAGCGGCGCAGCTCGCGCAACCCGTGCGCGTCGAGCTTGATCACGTCGCTGCCGTCGATCACGATCTCGCCGGCCGTCGGTTCGATCAGCCGGTTGAAGTGCCGCACGAGCGTCGACTTCCCCGAGCCCGACAGCCCCATGATCACGAAGATCTCGCCCGACTCGATACCGAGGCTCACGTCGTTGAGCCCGACGTTGCAGCCCGTTTCGGCCAGCACGTCGGCCTTGCGCTTGCCCGAGCGCAGCAGGTCGAGCACGCGCGCATGCGCGGCCTGCGGCCCGAACAGCTTGTACACGTGTTTGACGTCGATGGTCGCCATGTCTGCCTCCGTTCCTATGCGCGCGACGATTGCGTCGCCTGATTCGAATCGACGCCCGCCGACTGCGCCTTGCGCGGCAGCCGGTACGGCACGCGCGATGCGCCCTTCTGCCGGCGCTGCTGCGCGAGCCGGCGGCGTGCGCGCTGCTCCTGGCCGAAGCCCTGGCTGATCCGGTCGATCACGATCGCGAGGATCACGATCGCGAGGCCGGCCTGCGTGCCCCTGCCGACGTCGAGCGTCTGGATGCCCGCGAGCACGTCCTCGCCGAGCCCGCGCGAGCCGATCATCGACGCGATCACGACCATCGACAGCGCCATCATCGTCGTCTGGTTGATGCCGGCCATGATGCTCGGCCGCGCGAGCGGCAACTGCACGTTGACGAGCAGTTGCCAGCGCGTCGTGCCGAATGCGCGCGCGGCCTCCGTCACGTCCGGATCGACCTGGCGGATGCCGAGATCGGTCAGGCGGATCAGCGGCGGCAGCGCGTAGATGATCGTCGCGAGGATCGCGGGCACCTTGCCGAGCCCGAACAGCATCAGCACCGGGATCAGGTACACGAAGCTCGGCAGCGTCTGCATCACGTCGAGCACGGGCAGCAGCAGCCGGCGCAGCCACGGGCTGCGCGAGGCAAGGATGCCGACCGGCACGCCGATCGCGACCGACAGCACCGTCGAGACGAGCATCAGCGCGAGCGTCTGCATCAGCTTGTCCCACAGGCCGAAGCAGCCGATCGCGTAAAGCAGCAGCATGAAGAGCACGCCGAGGCCGATGCGGCGCGTCGCATTCCACGCGATCGCGCCGACGACCAGCAGCACGAGCCACGGCGGCGCGACGCGCAGCGCGCCTTCGAGCGGCACGAGCAGGTAGCGCAACACGAGCACGCTGAAGTGATGGAAGCTGTCGCCGTATTGCGCGACGAACGTCTCGAGCGCGCTGTTCACCCAGTCGGCGATCGACAGGTGCAGAAAGAAGCCGTTCATGTTGATTCTCCGTCGCGCCGCGAAGGCGCGTGACGGCGGCGGCGGGCGCGGGCCCGCCGCCGCGCGCAGGTTACGCGCCCTTCAGGCTGCCGGCGATCTTCTGCGCGACGTCGGCCGGCACCCACTGCTTCCACATGTCCTGGCGAGTCTTCAGGAACTGCGTGGCCATCGCCGCGCCGTCGATCTTCTTCGTCGTCATCTCGAGGATCGTCTGGTTCAGGAAGTCCATCGGAAAACGCACCTTGCCGAATACGCCGACGAGATCCGGGTTCGCATCGGCGAACGGCTTCGACACGCCCACCGTCAGCCGCGACACCATGTACGACGACGCGCACTGGTGCGTGCTGCTCTCATCGCGCAACGTCTTCCAGCATGCTTCGTTATAGGCCGGCATCTTCAGCGCGGTGAACTTGTATTTCGCCATCAGCGCGGCCGGGCCCCAGTAATAGAACACGATCGGCGCGCCGCGCTGGTACGCGGACGCGATCGCCGCGTCGAGCGCCGCGCCCGTGCCCGGATGGAAGTTCGTGTACGACTGGTCGAGCTTCAGCACCTTCAAGAGACGTGTGTTCACGCGCTCGCAGTCCCAGCCCGTCGGGCAGTTCAGGAAGCGGCCCTTGTCCGGTTCCTCCTCGTCGGCGAACACCTGCTTGAACTTCGGCAGATCGTCGACCGACACGAGCCCGGGCGCGACCGGCTTGATGTTGCGCGCCGGATCGCCCTTCACCACGTAGTCGGGCACGAACCAGCCTTCGGTCGTGCCGCCCGGCAGCGTGTCGCCGATCAGCTTCACCGCGCCCGACGAGACGGCCTTCGCGGTGATCTCGCTGCGGCCCGTCCACTGCTCGGCCCAGATCTGCAGGTCGTTGCGCGCGAGCGCCGTTTCGGTTGCGGCCGTGCTGCCCGGCACGACGTCCGTCTTGCAGCCGTAGCCCTTCTCCATGATCTGCCGCAGCACTTCGGTCGCAAACGACCCGCTCTCCCACGTGATGCCCGCGAAATGGACCGTCTTGCCGTCGGCGCACGCGCCGCCGGCCGCGTGGGCCGCGGGCGCGGAAAGGATCGCCGCGGCGGCGAGAAGGACCGTTTTCAGTCGTCGAATCTGCATGGTGGGTCGTCTCCAAATCGAATCTGTTGTTTGTGCGTCGCGGCATGCGCGGCGACCGGCGAATCGTGCATCCAGCCACGTCCGGTCAGCCTGCATGTTTCAGCCGCCAATATGTTTAGGGAAACGAGTAATTCCGATCATTGCAATCGGCAGCGTCAATCGATCGCCGGGGGCGCCGCGAGGCCCGCCGGACGGGCTTCCCGGCCGATTTCCCGTGCGCGCGCACGGCCCCGCCAGGGCCGCGTCGCGCCCGCGTTCGGCGAGGGTGCGAGCGGTGTTGCAGCGCGGCGCCGCGCACGCCGTTCCGACTGTCGAAACGGCCTGTCGCGCCCCCATTGGCGAACCCGATTCCATCCATCGAAATTACTCGCTTTCGGTTCCTTTTCGGCTTGGGAAGAATGCGCGGTGTCATCGGAGGAGACACGACCCGGCACAGCCGGTCGCCGCGCCGCCGCGCATCGCGCGTTTCCGGCGCCGCGCGCGCTGCGCCAGATCGCCCCGGATGACGGGGCGCGCCTCGCCGGACGCGCTCACGACAACCGATACAAGAAGCTGGATATCCCGGAGATCTCTCAATGAAAAAGACCCTGACGGCGCTCGCCGTAACGGCAACCTTCGCAGCCCCCGCGTTCGCGCAAAGCAGCGTCACGCTGTACGGTGTGATCGACGAAGGCCTGAACTACACGAACAACGTCGGCACCGGCCACGTCTACGAAATGGCGAGCGGCTACGCGCAAGGCAGCCGCTGGGGCCTGAAGGGCAGCGAGGATCTCGGCGGCGGCATGAAGGCGCTCTTCCAGCTCGAAAACGGCTTCGACGTGAACACCGGCCGGCTCAACCAGGGCGGCCGCATGTTCGGCCGCCAGGCGTACGTCGGCCTGAGCCAGACGCAATACGGCACGCTGACGTTCGGCCGCCAGTACGACTCCGTCGTCGACTATCTCGCGCCGACCACCGCCAACGGCAACTGGGGCGGCTACCTGCTCGCGCACCCGTTCGACAACGACAACACCGACAACTCGTTCCGCCTCGACAACACGGTGAAATACGCGAGCCCGAACTTCGGCGGCTTCACGTTCGGCGGCGCATACAGCTTCAGCAACAGCACGAACTTCTCGGACAACCGCGCGTACAGCTTCGGCGCGCAGTACCAGAACAACGGCCTGCTGATCGGCGCCGCGTACCTGCAGGCGAACCACCCGGGCGACGGCTCGGCCGGCGCGATCACCGCGAACGACGCGAGCTACATCGCCGAGCGCATGCGCGTGTTCGGCGCGGGCATCAACTATACGTTCGGCCAGGCGACGGTCGGCTTCGCGTACACGAACTCGAACTACAAGAACCCGACCGGCAACGGTTACCTCGGCACGCCGGGCGCGATCATCGCCCCGGGCGCGACGGTCAGCGCGATCAAGTACCAGAACTTCGAGCTGAACGGTTCGTACCAGATCACGCCGGCGTTCATGGTCGGCGCGCAGTACGTGCTGTCGCTCGAGAAGTACGACGCATCGACCGGCAATGCGAAGCCGAAGATCCACTCGGCCGGGCTGATGGCCGACTACAACCTGTCGAAGCGCACCGACGTATACGTGCAGGCCGCGTACCAGCACATCGCCGGCGACAAGACGAACTCGATCCTCGACAACGCGTTCATCCCCGGCACCGACGCGCCGTCGTCGACGTCGAACCAGGTGGCCGTGCGTCTCGCGCTGCGCCACAAGTTCTGACGCAACCCGGTTCTCCGTTCTTCACGCGACACCCGCGCCGGTTGGCCCGAGGTGTCTTCGCCCGCCCGCAAGCGCAAGCCTGCCGGCGGGCTTTTTCATGCGCGCCGCCACACGTGACCGGCCGGCGCCGCCGCAACGGATAGCAAGCAGGCGCGCTATCGCCCCGTCAACCGTGACAGGTCAACGGACGACGATCCGTCGATACACTGTGGGCCTGCGCAACGGCCGCCATCCCCGCCTTCCTCGATGCCGGCCGTCACCTTCATTGCGCACGGCCTGGCGCCTTTCGTCCGCGCCGTGCGCCTGCCGCCCATCCCCGAGGAGTGTCACTTGAAGCACTGGCGCCGCGCGCTGTTCACCTTCGCCGCCGGCCTTCTGGCCAGCGCGACTTCCGATGCCCGCCCGATCTGCACCGTCGTCGCCGACGCCGCCACCGGCCAGATGCTCGTGCAGCAAGGCGACTGCGCGACCCGCGTAACGCCGGCGTCGACGTTCAAGGTCGCAATCAGCCTGATGGGCTTCGACGCAGGCGTCCTGAAGGACGCGCACACGCCGACGCTCAACTTCCACGCCGGCTACCCCGACTGGGGCGGCGCGCCGTGGCGCGAGCCGACCGATCCGGCACGCTGGATGAAGCTGTCGGTGTTCTGGTACTCGCAGCAGGTCACGCAGGCGCTCGGGCAGGGGCGCTTCCAGCAGTACACGAACGCGTTCGGCTACGGCAACGCGGACGTGACCAGCCAGCAGGGCGAACTGAACGGCGTGATGGGCGCGTGGGTCAACGCGTCGCTGCGCATCTCGCCGCTCGAACAGGCCGGCTTCATGCGCAAGATCGCGAACCGGACGCTGCCCGTCAGCGCGCACGCGTACGACATGACCGAGCGCATCACGCTGATCGATACGCAGCCCGGCGGCTGGATCGTGCATGGCAAGACGGGCACCGGGTCGCCGGGGCGCAAGTACGATGCGTCGCACGCGTACGGCTGGTTCGTCGGCTGGGCGGCCAAGGGACCGCGCAAGCTCGTGTTCGCGTACCTGATTCAGGACGACGAGCGGCAAACGCCGAACGCCGGCTTGCGCGCACGCGATACGTTTCTGGCGACGCTGCCGGCCCTCGCCGAAGCGGGCGGCCCACAATGAGCGCCGGCCCGCGCAACGCGCGAATCGACCTGCTGCGCGGGGTGTCGATCGTGCTCGTCCTGCTGCATCACTTCAACATTCCCTACTCGCTGCGCGACACGTCGCTCGCACGCGTATTCGGCTGGGATGCGGTGCATGCGGTGGCGCGCAACGGCAACTACGGCGTGACGATGTTCTTCGTGATTTCCGGCTACCTGATCACGTCGAATGCGCGGCACCGCTGGGGCAACCTCGGCGCGATCGACATGCGCGCGTTCTACGTGTCGCGCGTCGCGCGCATCGTGCCGTGCCTGCTCCTGCTGCTCGCGCTGGTCAACGGCCTCGCGGCGGCCGGCGTGCCGATCTTCCAGAACCACGCACCGGAGGGTATCGCCGTATCGTTCTGGCTCGTGAATCTCGCGTCGCTCACGTTCTGGATGAACGTGCTGATCGGTGCATACGGGTGGGTCAACTACGCGCTCGGCGTGCTGTGGTCGCTGTCGGTCGAAGAGGTGTTCTATCTATCGTTTCCGCTGTTGTGCATCGCGTTGCGCCGCGATGCACGGCTGGCCGCGTTCTGGGTGATCGTCGCCGCGATCGGGCCCGTGTACCGCTTCACGCACGCCGGCGACGAAAGCGGGTTCCTCTATGCGTACTTTGCGTCGTTCGACGGGATCGCGATCGGCTGCTGCACCGCGTTGCTGGCCGAACGCGCAAGCTGGCAACGGTTGTCCGCGCCGCTCGTGCAAGGTCTCGTCGCGGCGGCGATGGCCGCGCTTTACCTGGCCTGGCCGATCGCGGAAAGCCACGTCGCCGGCGTCACGGCGATGGCGCTCGGCACCGCCGTGCTGCTGATCGGCGCGCACGTCAACGGCACGCGCGCGCAGGGCCGCCTGCTCGCGCCGTTGCGCCGGGCCGGTACGCTGAGCTACGAGCTGTACCTGTTCCACCTGATCGTTCTCGGCGCGTTGCGCACGTTCTGGCCGCCGTCGGGCCTGCACGGCGACGGCAAGCTCGGGTTGCTCGTCGCGTATCTGGCGCTGTCGGCCGCATTGAGCGCAGCGATCGCGCGCGGCTATGCGACACCGCTCGACCGCTTCATCAAGCGGATCGCGTCGCGGCCTTCAGCGCGGGTGCCGGACGGCGCGCAGCTCTAGCAAATCGTCGGCATCCCCTGCCGGGCGACACGACGCCGGAAAAAGAAAAAAGCGGCCAGCGCCCGGCAGTATCGCGATTGCGATACCGGCCGGCCTGACCGCAAACCCCGCGTACGAATCGTACGATCGACCGGCCGACAGAAGCCGTTGCGTGATCGGTAGAGCGTGGCCGCCCGCCGGTCAATCCAGATAGTCGGCGTACTCCTTGCGCGTATAGCTGGCGAGCGTCGTCCACGGCAGCGGCTCGCGCCGCGCGGCCGGCGCCGGCGTCAACGTCAGCTTGCGCACGACGCGATCGTCGACACTCCGGTATTCGACCGACAGTGGCGCCTGCAGCTTCTCGCTCCACAGGATCCGGTTCACCCCGCGCGCGCCGGGCGTATCGACGGCCTGCTCATACCAGACGGTGCCGGGCGCGTCGCCGCGCTTGACGACCGCGAGCCGCTTCAACTGCGACGGCGGCGTCACGTAATACGCGTTGTCCCACGAGCCGTCGAAACCGGTGGTTTCGTACTCGGCCGGCGGCACGCCGACGACCGTCCGGTTCGCCGCATCGACGTACTCGATGCGTGCCGTCTTGCCGTCGTAAGTCACGTGCCGCGCGGCCGCCTGGAAGTTGAAATGCTTGTGGCCCGCGTGGGCGGCGGCCGGCTGCACGCCGGCGCGGCGGCCCGTGTCGTGGTCATGGTCATGATCGTGATCGTCGCCATGACCGCCGCCAGCCGCCGCGACGGGCAGCACGCGTTCGACCCACACGTGCCCGTCGCGCCGCACCATCCGTTCGCGATACAGCGTCGTGCGCGTCACGCCGTCGGCCGTCACCGTGCGGCTCTCGTGCAGCAGCACGGCGTCGAGATCGGCCGCTGCAAGGGCCGGCAGCGCAACCCACCCGCAAGCGAGCGCGCAGAGAAGCTGACGTTTCATCGGGCAGTCCCGTTCCTCATGCAGTCAACGGACTCAGAAACCGAACGCCGAGCGCACGAGACCGAACACTTTCGTGTTGTCGATCGTGCCCTTGAACGCCTTCGCATCCGCGCCGTCGGCGAACAGCATTACGTCGCCGCCGCCGTGCGTTTCCGAACCCGCGCTGCCCATCCGCACGCCGACTTCCTGCAGATACGCCTCGTTCGTCGCGGTGGCCGAATCGACCGATGTGCGCACGTTCGGCCGGTTCGCGCCGTTGCCGAACACCAGCGTCGTGTAGGTATTGCCGTCGGCGTCCTTGCTCGGCTGGCCGTCGCGGTAGTTGCGGCTGATGTCCAGAATCGGGTTGCCGCGCTTCGAATAGCCGTTGATCGTCATCGTGTGGTCGTGGTCGGCCGTCACGACGATCAGCGTGTTCGACAGGTCGACCTTCGACAGCGCGACGCGAATCGCTTCGTCGAATGCAGCCGTGTCTTCGAGTGCGCGCTTCGCGTTGGTGCCGTGCAGCGCGTGATCGATCCGGCCGCCCTCGACCATCAGGAAATAGCCGTTCGAATTCTTCGACAGCACGTCGATCGCCTTCGACGTCATGTCGGCGAGGCTCGGCTGCGACGGGCCTTCGCCCTTGCCCGCGACGCGGTCCAGCTCGTACTCGAGATGGCTCGTCGAACTGAACAAACCGACCAGCTTGCCGTTGCCGGCCTGCGCGAGCTGATCCTTCGTGGCGACGACCGTGTAGCCCTTCGCCTTCATCTCGTTGAGCAGGTTGCGTCCGTCCGCGCGGCCGCGCTTGTTGGTCGCCGCGTCGAACGGCGTCCAGTGGTTGCGGCCGCCGCCCATCAGCACGTCGACGCCGTCGCCGAGCGCCGCGTTGTAACCCGCGCCGCCCGGAGCGGCTTGCGCGGCGATGTCGTATTGCGCGTCGCGATGGCAGATGTGTGAATAGGTCGCGGCCGGCGTCGCGTGCGTGAGCTCGGTCGTCGTGACCGCGCCGACCGCCTTGCCGCGCGCCTTCGCCAGCTCCAGCAGCGTCGCGACCGGCTGGCCGTTGCCCGGTGCGCAGTTGTTCACCGTCTTGTTGCCGTTCGTGTCGCTGCCCGGCGCGACCGCGCGCGTGTCGGACGACATCGACAGCACTTCGTTGTTCATCTTCACGCCGGTCATGTACGCGGCCATCGACGGCGCGCTGTCGGTCGTCTGCGCGTCGTTCGAGAAGGTCTTGATGCGCGCGGTGCGCGCCAGCTTCTCCATCGTCAGTTGTCCTGACTCACCGACCTTGTAGATCCGGCTCGCCGTCACGGTCGTCGGCCCCATGCCGTCGCCGAGAAAGAAAATCACGTTCTTCGCCTGGCCGGCGGCCTGCGCCGCGCCGCACGCGAAACCCGCGACGGCCAGCGCCGCCGCGATGCACTTGATGGTCGACATCCTGTATTCCCCTGTACCCGTATGGTCGGCGCTCACAGCTGCACCGCGTTGCGCACCAGCTCGAAGACCTTGTTGTTCTCGATCACGCCGTGGAACGCATCCGCGCCGCGGCCGATCGCACCGAGGAACACATCGGTGCCGCCGTGCGTCTCGTTGCCCTTGTCCATCCGCACGACCGCCTCCTGGCGATAGTCGTCGGCGCCCGTCACCGCATCGGTGAGCGCGGTGCCCGCGCGACTGCCCTGCACGCGGTTCTCGCCGTTGCCGAAGCCGATGATCGTGTACGGCGCGCCGTCCGCGTCCTTCGCGATCGCGCCCGTCTGGTAGCTGCGCAGCACGCCGAGCACGCCGGGCTTGCCCGCCTCGGTCTTGCCGGTGCGCGCCGCGTAGCCGTTCAGCACGAGCGTGTGGTCGTGGTCGGCCGTGACGACGATCAGCGTGTTCTTCAGGTCGGGATCGGTCTTGCGCACCTTGTCGATCGTCGCCTTGATCGCGTTGTCGAATGCGACGGTGTCCTGCAGCGCGCGCTTCGCGTTGGTGTCGTGCAGCGCGTGATCGATCCGGCCGCCTTCGACCATCAGGAAATAGCCGTTCGAATTCTTCTGCAGCACGTCGAGCGCGCGCGTCGCCATGTCGGTGAGGCTCGGCTCCTTGGTCGCGCCGCGATCGAGGTCGTAGCTCATGTGGCTCGACGAGAACAGGCCGACCAGCTTGCCGCTCTTGGTCGCATCGGCCGCCAGCAGGTCGTCGCGGTTCTGCGCGAACGCATAGCCCTTCGCCTTCAGCTCGTTGACCAGGTTGCGCCCGTCGGTGCGCTTGCCGCCGCCGTCCTTCGGCACGAAGAATTGCGTGCCGCCGCCGAGCACGACGTCGACGCCGTCGCCCAGCGCGCCGTTGTAGCCCGCGCCGCCCGGCACGAGCTGCGCCGCGATGTCGTTCTCGGCATCGCGATGGCACACGTGTGCGTAGGTTGCAGCCGGCGTCGCGTGCGTGACGCGCGTGGTCGTCACGACGCCGGTGGCCCAGCCCTTCGCCTTCGCGATTTCAAGCAGCGTCGTCGCCGATTTGCCGTTGTTCGCGCCGCAGTTGCCGGTCAGGCTCGCGCTCGGCTCGATCGCCTTCGTGTCGGGCGACATCGAGATCACTTCGTTGTTGGTCTTCACGCCGGTCATGTACGCCGACATCGACGGCGCGCTGTCCGTCACCTGCGCATCGTTCGAATAGGTCTTCACGAATGCGGTTTCCGGCAGCGTATCGATCGTGAGCGCGCCGTCTTCACCGACGCCGTAGATGCGTGCGGCCGTCAGCGTCGTCATCCCCATGCCGTCGCCGAGGAAGAAGATCACGTTGCGCGCCGCCGTCTGAACGGGCGGCTGGGTGGGCGACGTGCTGGTCGGGCCGTCGTCGCTGCCGCATCCGGCAAGCGCAAAGGCGCCGGCACAGAGCAGCGCCGCCATTTTGTTTCGATTCATGTTGCCGGTTCTCCCCGCCGTTGATGCTTTCGAAATGAAAGGCGATGGTAGGAACCTGATGTGACGGCAATGTGAATGGTTATTGGAAGGTGGCGAATGAATTATGAAAGGATTCGGCGAGGCGCCCCGGTCGGGCGCCGCGCGCGCGGCGGCATCATTCCGCGTGTTCGGCGGTGATGCTGCGCACGGTCACGATGCGCGCGGGCGGAATGTTTGCCCAGACGATCCGGCTGCCGCAGGCAACAAATGCCGAATCGCCCAGCGGATGGCGACCGGGTGGCCGCAGGTCGTACGTGAACTGGATCATCACGCCGTCGGCCGACAGCACGCGGTGGCACTGATCGATGATCGCCGTCACATCCTCGCGCGGCAGTGTTCGCAGCGGCAGGCACGACACGATCGCGTCGACGCGCGCATCGGGCGGCAGCAGCCGCTCGAGCTGCCGCGCATCGCCCGATACGATCGAGATGCCCGGAAAGCGTCGTCGCAGATGCTGGACGAACGCCAACGAGCGTTCGACCACGACGAGGCGCCGTGGCGCGACGCCGCGGTCGAGCAGCGCCGCGGTGATCGCGCCGGTGCCGCCGCCGAGCTCGACAACGAGCCCGTCGCCGTCCGGCACCGCATCGGCCATCTCGCGCGCCAGGTGCCGCGAACTCGGACACAACGCCCCCACCGCGGCCGGACGGCCGACCCACTCACGCACGAACAGTGCCGAGACACGCCACGCATTCGGCCACATCATGGGCAGCCCTTGAGCGATTGCGCCGTCAGCAACGACGCGCCGACGACTTCATGGAACAGGGCTACGGCGACACGAGGCTTTGGCATGCGCATCCTCCTGGACGAATCGGTCCGCCGCAGGAAGAGCGACGATCAAATCGATTCTAGGAAACGCAAACTTAAGGCGACGTGAAGATTGACCCTGATTCCCCTGATCAATTCGTGCCCGATCAGACGCCGGATGCGTTCAGCGATCGACGCGCTGCTGCAAGTGCGCCGGATAACGCTCGCCGACGATCCTGATTTGCTGCAGTGCGGTCTCGATCGCGGCGAGATCGTCGGCCGTCAGCACGACGGCGGCCGCGCCCACGTTCTCGTCGAGCCGGTGCAGCTTCGTCGTGCCAGGAATCGGCACGATCCACGGCTTGCGGGCCAGTAGCCAGGCCAGCGCAATATGCGCACGCGTCGCGCCTTTATCGGTCGCGATGCGGCCGAGCAGATCGACGAGGCCCGCATTGGCCTTGCGGTTGTCCTCGGAGAAGCGCGGCACGATATTGCGGAAATCGTTCTCGGCAAAGGTCGTGTTCGCATCGATCGCGCCGGTCAGGAAGCCTTTGCCGAGCGGGCTGAACGGCACGAAGCCGATCCCGAGTTCCTCGAGCGTCGGCAGGATCCGCGCCTCCGGCTCGCGCCACCACAGCGAATACTCGCTTTGCAGCGCGGCGACCGGCTGCACCGCGTGCGCGCGGCGGATCGTCTGCTCACCGGCTTCCGACAGCCCGAAGTGCGCGACCTTGCCCTCGCGGATCAGGTCCTTGACGGTGCCTGCCACGTCTTCTATCGGCACGTTCGGATCGACGCGGTGCTGGTAAAACAGGTCGATGCGGTCGACCTTCAGCCGCTTCAGCGCCGCGTCGGCCACATCGCGGATATGCGACGGCCGGCTGTCGACGCCCTTCATCGGCAGGCCGTCCTCGAAACCGAACTTGGTCGCGATCACGACCTGGTCGCGAAACGGCGCGACCGCCTCGCCGACCAGTTCCTCGTTGACGAACGGGCCATACGCTTCCGCCGTGTCGAAGAACGTCACGCCGCGCTCGAACGCGGTGCGAATCAGCGCGATGCCGCTCGCCTTGTCGGTCGCGGGGCCGTAGCCGTAACTCAATCCCATGCAGCCGAGCCCCATTGCCGAGACTTCGAGGCCGCTCTTGCCAAGCATGCGCTTTTGCATGAATTTCTCCTGCGAAAAAGGTGAAGACGATCGACGGAATGCCGAGGAACGCAGTGTAGGTTGATGGATACCGCTCAACAATCGGCGTACCATTTCACGCGTTATTGATGAATTTTCACAAATGCAGCGCACCGACATCGGCGAACTCACCAGCTTCATCATGATCGCGGAGCAGCGCAGCTTCAGCGGCGCGGCGCGCATCCTGGGTGTGTCGCCGTCGGCGCTGAGCCATACGATCCGCCATCTCGAAGCACGGCTCGGCGTGCGCCTGTTCAACCGCACGACGCGCTCGGTCGCGCTGACGGATGCCGGCGAACAGTTGCTGGTGCGCGTGCGGCCCGCGGTGGCCGATCTCGAGGACGCGCTGAACGACGCCGCGACCGCCCGCAACCGCCCGTCCGGCCAGATCCGGATCAGCGCGTCGGAGGCCGCGTCGCGCCCGCTGATCCGGCACGTGCTGCCGGCCTTCGTCGCCCGCTACCCGGACATCCACGCCGAGTTCGTCACCGATTCGCGGCTGATCGACATCGTCGAACACGGTTTCGACGCCGGCGTCCGCGTTCACGAAGACGTGCCGCGCGACATGATCGCCGTGCGCTTCGGCGGCCCGATGCGCTTCGTCGCGATCGCATCGCCCGACTACCTGTCGCGGCACGCTGCGCCGGAAAGCCCGCAGGACCTCACGCGCCACGCGTGCATCCGCTACCGCTTCGAAAGCGGCGCGCTTTATCGCTGGGATCTTATGCGCGACGGCAAGCGCGTGAGCGTCGATGTCGACGGGCCGTTGACGCTCGGCAACCAGACGCTGATGATCGACGCGGCGCTGGCCGGCATCGGGATCGCGTGGGTCACGGAAGCGCGCGTCGCCGAGCATCTGGCGTCGGGGCGGCTGGTGCAGGTACTGCCCGAGTGGAGCCAGCTGTTCGACAGCCTGTGCCTCTACTACCCGGCGAACCGGCATCCGCCGGCCGCGTTGCGGCTGTTCGTCGAGGCCGTGCGCGAGTGGGTGGCGGCCGGGTGCGAAGCGGCGCCGGCCTGAACGCACGCGCGAGCACAAGCGCACCGGAACATCATCGCGGCCGACGCCGTGCAGCGTGCGTGCCGTCCGACAGCGTGTGCAGGTCGGATGCCTCGCAGGCGCGAATTTCGATTGCCGTGTTTTCGTGTGGTTCAATGCCTCACGCATCGACGCTCGCACCCCGGCGCGTTCGTCGATGCGTAACGCCGCGGGCGCTGCCCGAAGCAGCGCGGCGCGGCTCGTCTTACCGCAGGTTGGTTTTCGCCAATTCGACGATCTCGTCGCCGCGACCGCTGAGGATCGCGCGCAGCATGAACAGGCTGAAGCCCTTCGCATGCGCGAGTT
Source organism: Burkholderia sp. BCC1999 (assembly GCF_905339975.1). Taxonomy (NCBI): domain Bacteria; kingdom Pseudomonadati; phylum Pseudomonadota; class Betaproteobacteria; order Burkholderiales; family Burkholderiaceae; genus Burkholderia; species Burkholderia sp. BCC1999. The sequence goes on from NZ_CAJPHP010000013.1 coordinate 41,164, forward strand.
CGATTTTCGGCGGCATCGCGAGTTCGTACTTCGACGTGACGACGTCGACGACGGCCGGCCCGTCATGCGCGAACGCCATGCGCAGCGCTTCCTCGACGTTCTCCGAGTGCTCGACGCGCACGCTGAAGATGCCCGCGCCCTTCGCGATCGCCGCGAAATCGGTCGGGCTCAGGTCGACGTTCGTGTCGAGATAGCCGGCCGCCTTCAGCTCCATCGACACGAAGCCGAGCAGGCTGTTGTTGTACACGACGATCTTGATCGGCAGCTTGAGCTGGCGTGCGGTGAGCAGGTCACCGAGCAGCATCGACAGCCCGCCGTCGCCGGACAGCGACACCACCTGCCGCCCCGGATGCGCGCCCTGCGCGCCGAGCGCCTGCGGCATCGCATTCGCCATCGAACCGTGATTGAACGAGCCGTGCAGTTGCCGCTTGCCGTTCATCGTCAGGTAGCGCGCGGCCCACAGCGTCGGCGTACCGACATCGGCCGTGAAGATCGCGTCTTCCGCCGCGACTTCGTCGACGATCTTCGTCAGGTATTGCGGATGGATCGCGCGGCCCGGCGGCTCGGCCACCGCGAGATCGTCGAGCCCCTTGCGAGCGGCTGCGTAATGCTTCAGCGCATTCTCGAGGAAACGCCGCTGGGTCTTGCGCGTCAGGCGCGGCAGCAGCGCTGCGATCGTTTCCTTCACGGTGCCGACGAGGCCGAGCGCGAGCGGCGCGCGATGGCCGAGCTGCGAGCCTTTCCAGTCGATCTGCGCGACCTTCGCGTTCGACGGATAGAACGGCCGGTACGGGAAATCCGTGCCGAGCATCAGCAGCGTATCGCACGAGTCCATCGCGTGATAGCCCGAGCTGAAGCCGATCAGCCCCGTCATCCCGACATCGAACGGGTTGTCCCATTCGACGAACTGCTTGCCGCGTAGCGCATGCACGACCGGCGCGCCGAGCGTGTCGGCCAGCGCGACCACCTCGTCGTGCGCGCCCTGCGTACCGCTGCCGCACAGCAGCGTGATCGCGTCGGACGCATTGAGCAGCGCCGCGAGCCGGTCGAGATCGGCGTCGGCCGGCAGGATCGACGGCGGCGCCGCATCGCTCCATGCAGGCAGCTCTTCCGGGCCGTCGCCGAGCGCGATGTCGCCCGGCAGCACGATCACCGCGACGCCGCGCTCGTCGATCGCGGTGCGCATCGCGCGCGCGAGCACGCGCGGGAATTGCGATGCGTTCGTCACGAGCTCCGCAAAATGGCTGCACTCGCGGAACAGTTCCTGCGGATGGGTTTCCTGGAAGTAACCGAGCCCGATCTCGGTCGACGGGATGTGCGCGGCAATCGCGAGCACCGGCTGGTGATTGCGGTGGCAGTCGTACAACCCGTTGATCAGGTGCAGGTTGCCGGGGCCGCAACTGCCCGCGCACACCGCGAGCCGCCCGGTCGACGCGGCATCCGCGCCGGCCGCGAACGCGGCGCTTTCCTCGTGCCGCGTATGCATCCAGCGGATCGAGCCGATCTGGCTCAGGCTGAACGACAGCCCGTTCAGGCTGTCGCCCGTCACGCCCCAGATGCGCTCGACGCCCGCTGCCGCCAGCGTCTTCGCCAGGTATTCCGCCATCGTCTGTCTTGCCATGTTGCCCTCGCTCGTTGATCGGTCGTCACACGATTGATCCGGCAACGGCAGCCGCCGTCGCCGCTGACGGGACGAGCATACGCGATCGTGCCGCGCGGCGTCGTGAACACGCGAACGCCCTGCACACCGCCGCGGCAGCGATCCGCCGTGCCGCATGCCGCCCCTTTCGACGGCGTCGGGCAATCGTCGGCACTTTGTCATCGCTCCGACTGCGCTCGGAAGTCTGAAACCAGGCAGGCGCGCCTGCGACTCCCCGCTCAGCTCCAGTCCGACGCGGCCTCGTCCGGGTCGACCAGCGTCAACCCCGCCGCCGGCAGCGGCAGCGCGGTCTTGTAGCGCACCTGCTTCAGCGCGAAGCTCGACCGGATGTTCGACACGCCGGGAATCGTCGTCAGGCGCTCGATGATGAAACGCTCGAGCGTGCGCATGTCGGGCATCACGACGCGCAGCAGATAGTCGGCGTCGCCCGACATCAGGTAGCACTCCATCACCTCGGGCCGCTGCGAGATCGCCTCCTCGAAGCGCTGCAGCGCATCCTCGACCTGCTTCTCCAGGCTGACCTGGATGAACACGTTGATCCGCAGCCCGAGCGGCTCCGGATCGAGCAGCGTGACCTGCTGCCGGAACAGCCCGAGCTTCTCCAGCGCGCGCACGCGATTGAAGCATGGCGTGGCCGACAGGTTCACCGCACGCGCGAGTTCCGCGTTCGTGATCCGCGCGTTCTGCTGAAGCTGGTTCAGGATGCCGATGTCGATGCGGTCGAGCCGCCGCGGGTTTGAGCTCATGGTCGAAATATTCCGGAAGAGTGGCCACAACCGGAATATTTACACTATCGGAGCGCGAAATCACAATGAAATCAGACGCATATTTTGCGGATCGGCGGGTAGCATGATCCGACCGATTGCCACTGATGCGCGCCGCTTTGAACCAGCGCGCGGGAGACCTGCGATGACGGACCTGTCGAACGGTATCGATGCCACGCGGCGCGCGGGCGCAGCACACGCCGACGCCGACCCTGAAGAAACCGCCGAATGGCTGGAGGCGCTCGACGCCGTCGTCGCGCACGTCGGCAAGGAACGCGCGCAATACCTGCTCGGCCAGCTCGCCGCCCATGCGCACACCCGCGGGCTCGCGGCCCCGCGCGGCCCCGTCACGCCGTACCTGAACACGATCGCCGCGCACGAACAGCCGCCCTACCCGGGTGACGCCGATCTCGAGGAACGGCTGTCTGCCGCGTTGCGCTGGAACGCACTCGCGATGGTCGTGCGCGCGAACCGCGCATACGGCGAGCTCGGCGGCCACATCGCGAGCTACGCGTCGGCATCCGACCTGTTCGAAGTCGGCTTCAACCACTTCTTCCGCGCGACGCCGGCCGGCGCGGGCAATGAAGGCGGCTCCGGCGGCGATCTCGTGTACTTCCAGCCGCACTCGTCGCCGGGCGTCTATGCACGTGCGTATCTCGAGGGCTTTCTCGGCGAAGACCATCTCAAGCACTATCGCCGCGAAATCGCCGGGCCCGGGCTGTGTTCGTATCCGCATCCGTGGCTGATGCCGGACTTCTGGCAGTTCCCGACCGGCTCGATGGGCATCGGCCCGATCAACGCGATCTACCAGGCGCGCTTCATGCGCTACCTGCAGCATCGCGGGCTCGCGAACACCGCCGGCCGCACCGTGTGGGGCTTTTTCGGCGACGGTGAGATGGACGAGCCCGAATCGCTCGGCGCGCTGTCGCTCGCCGCGCGCGAGGGGCTCGACAACCTCGTGTTCGTGATCAACTGCAACCTGCAGCGGCTCGACGGCCCGGTGCGCGGCAACGGCCGCGTGATCGACGAGCTGGAGGCGCTGTTCGCAGGCGCCGGCTGGAACACGATCAAGGTGCTGTGGGGTTCCGACTGGGATCCGCTGTTCGCACGCGATCACGCGGGCGCACTTGCGCGCGCGTTCGCCGATACCGTCGACGGCCAGTTCCAGACCTTCTCCGCGAACGACGGCGCGTACAACCGCGCGCGCTTCTTCAGCCAGGACCCGGCGCTCGAGGCGCTCGCCGCGCAGCTCACCGACGCGGAGATCGACCGCCTGCGCCGCGGCGGCCACGATGCGCGCAAGCTGCATGCCGCGTATGCCCGTGCGCTCGCCCATCGCGGCCAGCCGACCGTGATCCTCGCGAAGACGATGAAGGGCTACGGAATGGGCGCGGCCGGCCAGGGCCGGATGACGACCCATCAGCAGAAGAAGCTCGACGTCGACGATCTGAAGGCGTTCCGCGACCGCATCCGGTTGCCGCTGTCGGACAGCGACGTCGAGCAGTTGAAGTTTTACAAGCCAGCGGAAGACAGCCCGGAAATGCGTTACCTGCATGCCCGCCGGGCTGCCCTGGGAGGCTATCTGCCCAGAAGGCGGATGGCGGCATCGAAGGGGCTGACCGTCCCTTCGATGCCGGCCTGGGGTGCGTTCGCGCTGGATGCGGTCGGCCGCGAGATGTCGACGACGATGGCGCTCGTGCGCATGCTCTCGGCGTTGATCAAGGATCGCGACATCGGCCAGCGCGTCGTGCCGATCGTGGCCGACGAAGCGCGCACGTTCGGCATGGCGAGCCTGTTCCGGCAGGTCGGCATCTACTCGCCGCTCGGCCAGCGCTACGAGCCGGAAGACCTCGGCTCGATGCTCTATTACCGCGAGGACACGCGCGGGCAGATTCTCGAGGAAGGGATTTCGGAAGCGGGCGCGATCTCGTCGTGGATCGCCGCCGCGACGGCATACAGCGTGCACGACCTGCCGATGCTGCCGTTCTACATCTACTACTCGATGTTCGGTTTCCAGCGCATCGGCGACCTGATCTGGGCCGCCGCCGACCAGCGCTCGCGCGGCTTTCTGATCGGCGCGACCTCCGGGCGCACGACGCTCGGCGGCGAGGGCCTGCAGCATCAGGACGGCAGCAGCCATCTCGCGGCATCCACGATTCCGAACTGCCGCGCGTACGATCCGGCGTTCGCGTACGAAGTCGCGACGATCGTCGATGCCGGCATGCGCGAGATGGTCGAGCAGCAGCGCGACGTGTTCTATTACGTGACCGTCATGAACGAGAACTACGCGCAGCCGTCGATGCCCGCCGACGATCCGGACGCGCGGCGCGAAGGCATCCTGAAGGGCATGCACCGGCTGCCGTCCGCGGCGAACGCGACCGCGCGCGTGCAGTTGTTCGGCGCGGGCGCGATTCTCGGCGAAGTGCTCGCCGCGCAGCGGATGCTGCTCGAAGACTGGGGGATCGATGCGGCCGTCTGGAGCGTCACGAGCTTCAGCGAATTGCAGCGCGACGGGATGGAAGCCGAGCGGCTGTCTCGACTCGGCGACGAATCGGCATCGTCGTATGTCACGCGGATGCTTGGAGGAACACACGGCCCGGTGATCGCCGCGACCGATTATGTGCGCGCGGTGCCCGAGCTGATCCGTGCCTACGTGCCGCGCCGCTACGTGACGCTCGGCACCGACGGGTTCGGGCGCAGCGACACGCGCGATGCGCTGCGCGCGTTCTTCGAAGTCGATCGTGCGAGCATCGTGCTCGCCGCGCTGAAGGCGCTGGCGGATGACGGGGAACTCGATGCGGCGGTGCTGCATACGGCGCGCGAACGGCTCGGCAAGACGGTGCGGCAGCAGCCGGGCGCGGCGCCGTGGCAACGTTGAGCCCTGGCTAGTCGCTTGCTCCACGGAGCGCTGCCCTGCAGGGTAGCGCTCTCCTCCATTTGCCCGCATGCCGCCAACCCGGCATGCGCGGGTCAGCCACCTCGCTCCGCGCTACACCGGCAGCGCATGCGTCGACAGAATCTCCTTGAGCACCATGAACGAGCGCACCTGCCGTACGCCGGGCAGGTACAGCAACTGTTCGGCATGCAAACGGTTGAAGCTCTCGTTGTCGCGCGTGCGGACCAGCATGAAGTAGTCGAATTCGCCGGTCACCACGTGGCACTCGACGCACCCCGACACTTTCTGCGCGGCCTTCTCGAATTCGGCGAACGCCTCCGGCGTCGAGCGATCGAGCACGAAGCCGATCACGACCAGCATCCCGGCACCCAGCGGCTTCGGGTCGAGCAACGCGACGATGCCGCGAATCAACCCCATCTCCTTCAACCGTTCGACGCGCCGCAGGCACGCCGGCGCGCTCAGCTTCACCTTCGCGGCGAGGCTCACGTTCGAAATCGACGCGTCCTGCTGCAACTGCCGCAGGATCGCGCGGTCGATGCGGTCGAGCGCCGGCGCGGTGTCGGCCGGCGACGTACTACCTCGATCTAATTTCATTGCGTCTCACGTCTATTCTACGAATCAAAGTTGTCTTGACTACTCATATCTCATCGATAACGTAGGTCGTCACTATTTATTTCGCAAGCTCATTTCGCGCCGTCCTGCCTATCATTTTTCCATCGGGACACGGCGTGCGAGCAGCACCCGACCGATCCGGTTTCCTGCCCACCGCCTTTCGGAGCTTGTCGATGAACCTGCAACGTTTCCCCCGTTATCCGCTCACGTTCGGCCCGACGCCGATCCAGCCGCTCAAGCGCCTGAGCGCGCACCTCGGCGGCAAGGTCGAGCTGTATGCGAAGCGCGAGGACTGCAACAGCGGTCTGGCGTTCGGCGGCAACAAGACACGCAAGCTCGAATACCTCGTCCCCGACGCGCTTGCGCAAGGCGCCGACACGCTCGTGTCGATCGGCGGCGTACAGTCGAACCAGACGCGCCAGGTCGCGGCCGTCGCCGCGCATCTGGGGATGAAGTGCGTGCTCGTGCAGGAGCATTGGGTCAACTACGAGGATCCGGTATACGACCGCGTCGGCAACATCCAGCTGTCGCGGATGATGGGCGCCGACGTGCGGCTCGTCGCCGACGGTTTCGACATCGGCATTCGCCGCAGTTGGGAAGAAGCGATGGAAAGCGTGCGGCAGGCGGGCGGCAAGCCGTATCCGGTTCCGGCCGGGTGTTCCGAGCATCCGCTCGGCGGGCTCGGCTTCGTCGGCTTCGCGGAAGAAGTGCGGGAACAGGAAGCGCAACTCGGCTTCAAGTTCGACTACATCGTGGTCTGCTCGGTCACGGGCAGCACGCAGGCGGGGATGGTCGTCGGCTTCGCGGCCGACGGACGCGCGGATCGCGTGATCGGCATCGACGCGTCGGCGAAGCCTGAGCAAACGCGCGAACAGATCACGCGCATCGCGCGGCATACGGCCGAACTGGTCGGTCTGGGGCGCGACATCGGCGAACGGGACGTCGTACTCGACACGCGTTACGGTGGGCCCGAATACGGTTTGCCGAGCGACGGCACGCTTGAAGCGATTCGTCTGTGCGCGCGACTGGAAGGCATGCTGACCGATCCCGTCTATGAAGGGAAATCGATGCACGGGATGATCGACAAGGTGCGCCTCGGTGAATTCGAACCGGGGTCGAAGGTGCTGTATGCGCACCTTGGCGGGGTGCCGGCGTTGAGCGCTTACTCGGAGATCTTCCGCAACGGTTGACGGGCATCCGAAGTCGATCCGGCGCACGATGGCCATTTCTGCGCACGCAATGAAGCAGCGACCTCCGTCACCCGCCGGAGGCGCGGGCATGCCGGATAACCTGTAATCGGGCGTCGCGCTGTTCCGCGCGATGCCGTTCGACGCCCGCGTGCCGCCCCGCTTTCGGCACGGCGACGTGTCGGGGCGCCGCTACTGCATGCTGCGCGTCCATCATTGCTGTCGCGCGTCCGTCCATGAACATATTCGACCGGCGAGCGCCTAACTCCAGAAGATTCAGTGTGCACGCCTGCGCAGCGCTCGTGCTCGTGCTCGTGCTCGTGCTCGTGCTCGTCGGCCATCATCGTCGCGTGCGTCTTCCGCCGTCGCGCCCGAAGGCACGGCGCCGCTCCGTTCAGATGCCCGACAATCTCGACAGCGCAGCCTCCACCGCCACGCGCAGCTCCGGCCATTCCGGCTTGAGCGCATCGGCACCGCCTGCGGCCAGCACGCGCTCGCCTTTCGCGCATGCATCGCTCGCGTCTACGTCGCCGGCCAGCGCGAAGCCGCCTCGCATCGAATGCAATTCGCCCCTGAGGCAATCGTCGTCACCACGGAGCAATGCGGCGTCGATCGTCGCCAGCGAGTGCAGCGTCGCGGCGCGCAATTGCTCGCGCATCTCGTCCGTCATCGGCGGTGCCTGCCGGTCGTCGCGATCGGCCGCCTGCAACGCCGTCGCGCCGCGCCCGCCGTGGCGCTGCAACACCGCACCGAGCGCATCGATCGACAGCGGCTTGAGCGCGACCTCCACCACGCCGACCTGCGCGCACCGCCGACGATCGTCTTCGGTCGCGTGCGCGGTCATCGCGATCACGGGTACCGTCGCGCCCTGCTCGCGCAGGAAGTTCGCCAGCGCAAAACCATCGAGTTCCGGCATGCCGAGATCGGTCAGTACCACGTCGAACGAATGCGCGAAGTACGCACGCATCGCCTCGACGCCGTTCGTGACGATCGTCGCATCGTAGTGCAGCGCGTCGAGTTGATCCCGCAACAGTACGCGGCTCGCCGGGTGGTCTTCCGCGACGAGCACGCGCAGTGGCGCGCCGTCGTCCGCGTGCGCCGGCAACGCAAGTTCCGCAGCGGGCTCGTCGCCGAACGCGACGCGCCATCCGGGCGGCGCCTCCGTCAGCGGCAGCGATGCGGTAAAGGTTGTCCCCATATCCGGTTGGCTTTCGACCGTCAGCGCACCGCCCATCAGGCGCGCGAGACGTCCGCAGAGCGGCAGCCCCAGCCCGGTGCCGCTGAAGCGCCGGTCAATCGATGGATCGGTCTGCACGTACACGTCGAACAGTGCCGGCAGCGCTTCTGCCGGAATGCCGATGCCCGTGTCGCGCACCGACACTTCAAGGCCGCACGGGCTGCCGGAAGCAGCGGCCGGCATCGCGTCGATCGTCACGCTGCCGTGCTCGGTGAATTTGATCGCATTGCTGACGAGGTTCGACACGATCTGCCGCAGTCGGGCCGGATCGCCGACGTAACCGTCGGCCAGCCCCGGCGCAATGCGGCATTCGAGTACGAGCCGTTTCGCCTCGGCAAGCGGACGAAAGATCGCCGCGACATCGCGCAGCACCGCACGCAGATCGAACGGCACGGCTTCCAGCACCATCTGGTTGGATTCGGCCTTCGACAGGTCGAGCACGTCGTTGATCACGCGCATCAGCGCGTCGGACGACGACATGACCGTCTGCAGCCGACGCTGTTCGTCCGATGGCAACGCCGCACGCGCCATCAATTCGAGATTGCCGATGATCGCATTCAGCGGCGTGCGAATCTCGTGGCTCATCGTCGCCAGGAAGGTCGACTTCGCCTTGTTCGCGTCGTCCGCGGCTTCGCACGCCTCGCGCAGCTTGTCTTCCGCCTGCTTGCGCGCGGTGATGTCGGTCAGCGTACAGAGCAACACATCGACGCCGCGATAGCGGGTACGGACGATGTGCGCAGCAAGATAGGCCGCCCCGCCACCGTTGCGGTCGACCGACAATTCGAGCGTGACGATGCGCGGCCTCCGCCCGCCCGCGGGACTGTCGCGGTACGCCTGCCAGATGCGCTTGCCGAGCGACGGCGCCGCGCCGGTGTCGCCATAATCCTGTGCGGCCTCGTTGCGCGCCATCGTGTCGCCGTTGGCCAGCGACAGCAGCATGATGCCGGCCGGCGCCGTGCGAATCAGCGTGCGATTCAGCGCCTCGCTTTCGATCAGCCGGATCGCGCGGCGGTTGGCGGGGCTCAGCGCGCGCCAGTCGAACATGACGATCGCGAACCAGACCGCTCCGATCGCGAGCAACGCGAGACCGGCGGCGATACCCAGGCGGACGGCCACGCCGTCGAACAGGCTGCGCCACGAGTACGTCGCGGTCAGCACCACCTCGTGGAACCCCGGCATGCGGTCTCCGATGACGATATTCGTGCCGACACGGTGTGCGGCCGCCCGTTCGCCACGGGCCGCGCGCGCATGATCGAGCGCGCGGGCAGTCAGCGCGGGCGCCGCCTGCCGGCCGGTCAGGACATTCGCGTTCGAATCGACCAGTGCGTAGTCTTTGCCGGCGGACGACGCACGCAGGATGTCGTCGATCTCCGGTCGCGTAACGACGACGAACCATGCGATCGGCTTGCCTTGCTCGTCCCGCACCACCTGCGTGAACCGCAGCACGGATCGCCCGAGCAGCGGGTCCTGCCGCCGGTCCAGAAAAATCGGCCGATTGCCTGACGCGGCGGCCGCCGATACAAAATCGGCCGGCGGCTTCAACTGCCGGATCAACGCCTTCACGTCGAAATCGGCCGGCAGCGCGCGCGCCGACGTCACCAGCGGATCGCCGGCGACGATGACAAAGCCGCCGCCGGGATCGATCAGATATCCGCCCATGCCCGGATCGCCGGGCTGTCTCGGCGGCATGACACCGGTCTTCTCGACCTGCTCGAGAAACGCGGCCAGAAACGGCGCATAGGCGCCCCCTGGCCGGGACGACGGACCGGCCGCGAATGCGGCCACCGCCACGCGTCCCGCGCGCCCGAGGACGGACAGCCTGCCGCGCTCGTCGGCAAACCGGCTGAGGGCATCGGGCGGCGCGCTCGGCCCGTGTCCGGCGATCAACTCGAAGTTTTCGAGATAGCGATTCTGGAGCGCCTTGACCACCTCCATCTCCGCCAGCAGGTCGGCCTTGCGTACCAGGAACTCCGACCGGTCATGCGCAACCGATTCCTGCAGGTCGAGCCGCGCGACCAGTGCCGCGCAGACCAGCACGAACACCGTGATCGCCACCCCGCTTCCGTACAGCAGCCATTGCTGCTGGCGTCGCACGCGGCCCGGCTCGAACGGTTTGCGGCCCGCGGCCGCGGCATGCGCGATCAGCGTTTTCAGTTTGTTGGGCATGCGTGTCGTCGAAGTCGCGTCGGCGCCGGCGCCGGCACGGCGTCATGCGTTGTCCCGGTCACTCGGTACAGTCCGCCGGGCACCGTCTACGCACCGGCCCCGGGCAATTCGGGCAGATGGCCCTCGCTCGCGTAGCGAATCAGATCGGCATCGCGGACGATACCGAGCTTCTTCATCGCGCTCGATTTCTGCGAACTGATCGTCTGCTTGCTGCGGTGAAGCTGGACGGCGATCTCGCCGACCGTCAGGCCGGCCCCGTAGAGCCGCACGACTTCGATCTCGCGGGCGGTCAGCGTACGGAGACCCGCCGACGGTTGGCAGTCCTCCAGCAGTTTCTTGACGAACGGAGACAGATAATTGGCGCCGACGAAGGCCGCATGCACCGCGCCGACCAGATGCGAAATCGCATCGGACTTGCTCAGGATGCACCCGACACCCTGCTTCTGAATCGCGAGCAGCACGCTCGGATTGTCGATCATCGTGATCGTCACGAGGCGCAGCGCGGGGTAGCGGCGCTGGAGAAACGACAGCAGTGAAAGACCGTCGCCATACTTGCCGCCGGGCATCACATAGTCGACGACGAGTACGTCGCTTTGCTGCTCGTCGAGCATCACCACGAGGTCGGTCGAATTCGAGACAGTGCCGAGCAGCTTGATCGTGCTGCTGCCTGCGAGCGCCTGCGACATCCCGAGCGCGGACGAAGGATGATCGTCCGCCACCATCACCCGCACAAAAAATTCATCCATCTCTCTTCTTCTCCCGATACACGCGGCCCGACGTGCCATGTCGTGCGACGCGCCGGAACTCGAATCGATCCCGCAACACGGTCGCGTTGCGGCGTTCGGCGAACCCGGCGGTGCGCAGCGTATTTTTAGATTACAGACGGGTTCCGCGTCGCGGCCGTGCGATCAGGCTTGGCGGCCTGCACCCGCACCGATCCCATACACGAACCATCTTGCCGGCAGACGCACCCGATACGACGTTGCGGCACGAACCGTCGATAGTCCGCTGCCCACGCGCATCCGATCGGCGACGCCCCCACGCCGTCGATCCGTCCCGTCCCGCAGAGCGGCCGAAGCCGCTCCCTAGTGCTTGACCGCGGTTCTGTCCGGCTCGCCAGCCCCGTCATCCGCGGCACGCTGCCACTCGCTGATGGCCCGCCGCTTCTGCGACGGCGACATCATCATGAATTCGTTCAGTTTCGTCAGGAAATCCCGTCTGGATTTCTCCGGCAGCATCGCGAATCCAAGCAACAGCCCGAACACCTTTCCCATATAGCGCACGGCCTTACCCTTCCTTCTTCAGTCGAAATCACGCGGCATCGAAGCGATGCGACGCGTCTGCCTTCCCAGTTCTGACGCAGGCGATCTACATCGCCGTCGCGCCGCCTCTTTTATCGTCCCGGCCAGTGTGTCGCCGTGGCGACCATTGCGCTCGAAGCGGGCCGCTCGTCCGCCGCGCGATGCGGGCGAGGCCACGGCGCAGGTCGGCCAGCGTCACCGGCTTGGTCAACACACACGCGACGTTCGATGCCGCGTAACGCCGGGCATCGTCGGGCGCCAGATGCGATGCCACGACGATCGTGTCGCACGGCAACGCGCGCGCATGGACGGCTTCCGCCAGTTCCCGGGCCGACATGTCGGGCAGGTCGGCGCCGAGCAGCAGCACGTCCCACGCGCCGTTCGCGAGCGTGTCGAGCGCCGCGTCGCCGGACGACACGCACCGGACCATGCAACCGAGCACATCCAGCTGCTCGCGGAAAATCGACCCGTTGACGGCCGCATCGTCGGCGACCAGCACACGTGGCACACGTGCACTGGAGGCCGGCAGTGTCGGCTGCCCGAAATCGGTCGCGCGCCCCCGCCCGCACGGCGATTCGGCGGTAGCCACTCGCGCCTGTGCGATCGCCATGTACAGCCCGTTCAGCGAATAGCTCGACACGCGGATCGTGCGGCCCGCGACGTCCGGCTGCAGCGGGCCGTCCGGCGTAGCCAGCACGACCGGCGTACCGCCGCCGAGGCTGTCGAGTTCCTCGCGCCGCCATTGGTCGGAATCGCCGAAGAGCACGATCGCGTGTGCACGCGCGAGGCACCCGGCGGCAATCCCGATCGGACTCGGATGCATCGCGACGTCGAAACCCCATGCACGCAGATGCGGAAATGCGAACGCACGCCACGCGTCCTCCGCCGACACGACGATCAGTGTCTGGCCGGCGCCCGCACCGGCCGGGGGTTTTGGCGCAATGCCCATGCGCAGCGGCAAGCGCACGGTAAACAGGCTGCCGACGCGCGGCGCGCTGTCGACCGAAATCGTGCCGCCCATCGCGGCGACCAGCCGATCGCACAGCGCGAGCCCGAGCCCCGTGCCGCCGTAGCGCCGCGTGATCGATGCGTCGACCTGCGAGAACGGCTTGAACAACCGCGCCTGCTGCGCGAGGTCGATCCCGATGCCGGTATCCTCGATGCCGATGGCGATCTCGGGCGCACCGCGCGCACTTCGCCCGACCGCCACGCGCGCGACGATGCGCCCGTTACTCGTGAACTTGATCGCGTTGCCCAACAGGTTGCCGACCACCTGTGCGAGCCGCGTCGGATCGCCGCGCATTCGCTGCGCGCTGCTCGCATCGATATCGGCGAATAGCGGCAACCCTTTTGTCTTTGCGACCGGCGCGAATGCCGCGAGCTCGCGCTCGATCACCGCGATCACGTCGAACTCGATCGACTCGACCGACATCGCACCGGCTTCGATCTTCGAGAAATCGAGCACGTCGCTGACGATCGCGAGCAGCCCTTCGGCCGACGCGCGCAGCGTCTGCACCCGGCTTTGCTGCGAAGCATCGAGCGCCGTGCGCTCGAGCAGCTCGAGGTTGCCGAGGATCACGTTCAGCGGCGTGCGGATCTCGTGACTCGTCGCGGCAAGAAACGACGACTTGGCCGCATTCGCCGAATCGGCCGCGCGCACTGCTTCCTCGAGCTGATGAACGAGGCGGCGCTGCGCGCTCGTGTCGGCGAACGTCGCGATCAGCACGTCCTCGCCCTGATAACGTGCGCCGTGCGCGATGACCTCCAGGTGCAGCGGCGTATCGCCATGCGCGTCGAGCACGAGTTCGCTCGTCATCGTCCGGCTGGCCCCGCCGTTCGCGACGAACGCGTCGTACTTCTCGAGTGCCCGCGCGGACAGCGCATGGTGATCGCCGCCATGCGGCAGCAGCATCTGCGTGAGCGTGTCGCTCGCGAGCATCACGCGCCGGTCGGACAACGACACGAGGCCGATGCCGACCGGCGCCATCGCGATCACGCTGCGGCACAGCGCCTCGCTGTCGAACACGCGGGCCGAGCGCGCGTAGACCGGCACGAGCACGCGCCGGTGGAAACGCACGAGCAGCAACCACATCACGGCGATTGCAACAAGGGTCGACGCCGCGAGCGCACCGGCCTGCACGCCGACGCCGGCCAACACGTCGCCCCATGACAACACGTAGGCAATTGTCCAGCCGGTGGCCGCGAGCTTGCTGCTGAAGACGATCGCACCGTCGCGAAAGCGCGGATCGGCGGACGCGGTACCACGATGCGCGACGTCGAGATTCACCAGCCGCGCGGTCAGTGCGTTCGTGCGTTCGACGTCGGGATCGATCGCGATCAGCCGGTTGTCCGCCGACGTGATGAAGAACGTGCCGGCCAACCCGCGCCCGGGCAGCCATGACAGCAGGTATTCGGGTGCGTATTCGGTGACCAGCACCGCGAACGGCTGGCCAGCGGCGCGTGCCTCGGCGGCGACGCGAATGCGCACCTGCCCGGTGACGGGGTTGATGTACGGCGGCAGCCAGCGGACATTCGGGCGGCCGTCGTTCAGGGCCGGCGGCGAGCCGTCGAAATCGACGCGCAATGCATCGAGCACGGGCGCACGCGCGTCGGCCGACGCAAGTGCCGGATGGTCGCGCGACGGATGCGGCACTAAGCCGAACACCCCCGTGCGCGTGCCGTAGTGATAGCCCTCGAGCGTGCGCCCGCGATTGAGCGAGCTCGCCGCGCAGATGCGCGACAGCAGGAACGATATCGCGAGATAGCGCGCGACTTCGTCGCGCTGCGCGGTTTGCCCCGGCACGCCGACCACGAGCGACGGATACGGCGTGATCGCGAGCTGCTGGCCGTCGGCGAAGAACGTGTTCACGACGTCGGCCGGCGCCGCGCCGATCTCGCGCCAGATGAGTTGCGTATTCGTGACGCCGTTGCGGAACGACATCTCGGCCACCTGCACCTCGTTGGCCGCTTCCTCGACACCGTTCAGGAAATTGCGCCGCTCGCCGTCCAGATGGCCGTAAACGATCGACGTGATCCCGAGCGCGCAGGCGATCAGGATCAGGATCGTGACGACGACACCGCCCCCGAACATCGAAATGCTCTGGTAGCGGCGAATGGACTGAAGCGCGCTGTATGGCATGGCTCGGCGTGACGGAACCCTGAGCGCGGACCTGTGGCAGATCCCCTTCGGGCGGACGTCACGATGGAAACAGTCGGGATAGTGATGCCCCGATCATGCCAAACGACATTGCGAAAATCAGGCGTGCATGATTACTTTAGTACTCGTCCTATCTATTTGAATGCTTGTTTTGAACTTGAACGAAACGTGACGGCGGAATCGTGTGTCGCGCACCGATCCGTCCGGACAGGCTGCTTCGTCGAATCGCCGCGGGCGCGCCAAAAATGAAATACCGCCGGCAAGCCGGCGGCAAAAGGTGCGTCAACGAATTTCGTGACGCACCGAGGCACCTGATTCGACCCGCGCGGGACGTCCTCACCGGATCGCCCACGCGCTGTTGCGCCGGCAGCGCCCGCTCAGTTTTGCGTGAGCGGATTGAGCGTCGTGCACAGGAAGCCCGTGCAGTTCGCCGGCTTGAAATAGAACGACGCCATCACGAGCGGCGGCGTGGTGCCGAGCGCGATATCGCTCAGGTAGGCGGAGCCCTGCGCACCGAAACCGTTCGCCTGCTGCACGAAGCTCGCGCCGGTCGACTGGATCGCGGCCGACTGGTACGTGAAGGTCGGCGACTGCGTCTGGTCCTTCACGTAGACCCACGAGATCGCCGTGCCGAACGCCATCGCGCCCTTCGCGCGATACCCCTTGGCCCCTTCGCTATTGGCCTGCGCGATGAAGTCGCTGACGGTCGACGTCGGCGCCAGCGCATCGTACGTATAGGTCGCGTTCGATGCGTTGTTCTTCATGTAGATGTTCGCCTGCACCGATGCCACCGCGATCGGCCCCAGGAACCAGTAACCCGACTGGCCCTGGCCGTTCGCCTGCGTGAGGAACGCGTTCGCGTCAGCGGGCAGCCCCGTCGTCGTGTACGAATAGGTGGCCGACGAACCGCCGTCCTTGCGATAGAGATCGCCGTACGTGAGTGGCCCTTCGTAGCGGTAGCCACTCGCCCCTTGCGTATTGGCCGCGTTGACGAAAGACGTCATGTCGGCCGGCGCCGTCTGCAACTGGTATGTATAGGTCTGCGCGGTGCCGTCGTTCACGAAGACGGATTGCGTGCCGCCATTGCCCGCGCTGTAGTAGTAGTCGCCAAGATAACGGTAGCCCTTCGCGCCTTCGCTGTTGACCAGCGTCAGGAAGCTGGCCTTGTCGGCCGCAACGGGCTGCGCCTCGTAGCGCCACGTCAGCGTGCCGCTTCCCGAACCACCCGACCCGCCGCTACCGCCACTTCCCGTCCCGCCGGAACCCGCGCCGCCGGTTCCACCGCTGCCGCCGTTGTTGCTCGTCCCCGATCCGCCGGACGCGGCGGGCGAGGCATTGTCGTCGCCGCCGCAAGCGGTCAGCGCCAGACAGGTCAATGCGATCATTGCAGCGGCTTTCATCTGGGCACCTCGAAGCAAAAAGGATGAACGAAGCCGGTACGCGCGGACGGCGCCGCGCGCACGGACAGTGGATCTATCGGAAATCGGCCGGCGGCATCGCCCGCCGGCCCGGGGACGTCAGTTGACCTGCAGCTGGCCACCGCGGCCGAGGCCGCCCTTGACGTCCTGCGCCTTGTAGCTGCGCAGTGCGACGACCATCTTGTTGTACGCGTCGATGAACGCGACGACGGTCGCCTTGCCTTCCGGCGTCGACGAGAAACCGGCCAGCGCACCGCCCACGCCGCCGCCGAAGCCGCCCAGCGCGGCACCGTAGTTGGTCGCCGTCGAGCTGCCTTCCGACGCGGCGATCTGCACGGCCGAGCGCACGTCGAACAGCGTCAGCGTGACGACCGATGCCTTCGTCTGCAGGTGGCCGGCCACCGCCGCCACCGCGCTGTTGCCGATCAGCCCGCCGATCATGCTGCCGATGCCGCCGATCGGCGAATCGTTGATGACGATCTGCGGTTCCATGTAGTAGTCGGCCGCGACACGCTGGCCCTTCTGCTGCTTCGAGCCCGCGCGGTATTCGCCCGAGTTGCGCTGCAGTTGCGTGATGCGCGACAGGCGCGCATCGCTCTTCTGGTTGCCGATCGACGTGATCACGAAGCAGTTCGACTGCTGGACGGCCAGGCGCAGCAGCGGGTCGATCGTCGTCATCTTGGTCGCGCTGCCGAACGGGCCCCACCAGTCGGCGTTGCGGCCGTCGTCGACGGCGATCGTGCCGAGCGGCGACGTGCAGCGCTGCAGCCCCGAATCAGCGCCGGCGCTCGTGCCGCCCGCGGCGGCACCGGTCACGCCCGCGTTCTGACCGCCGGGCGTCACTACGCCGCCGCAGCCCGCCACGGACGCGCAAAGCGCTGCAACCAGCGCACCTTGAGTGAGACGATGGGAAAGGTTGGTCTTCATGTCGTTGTCGATCGATTAGAGTCGTTGTTCGGCTTATGTGTTCGTGCGAACTTCGATAAGCCCCCCGGCTGGCGCGCGATGGTGGTCTCCCCGCTGCTGCCCCCGTTGCTTCAGGCCCGGTCAGTAGTACCAGTACGTCTGCTGCCAGACGCCGTAGTACGGATAGCCCGAGTACCAGTAGCCGTAATAGACGTCACGCCATTGCGTGCGCCATTTCCAGTCTTCTTCGTCTTCCTTCTTGGCCTTGCGTGCAAGGTCGAGCAGCTTCTTCGATTCCTTGTCGCCGCGGCCGGCCGCGATCGACAGCCACTTCTCCGCTTCGCGCGCGTCGGAGCCCATTTCCTCGAGGCCGAACAGGTAGAAACTGCCGAGCGCCTTCTGCGCCTGCAGGTCGCCCCGCTCGGCGGCCTCGCGCATCCACTTGAGTGCCTGGTAACTGTCCTGGCGCACGCCGTCGCCGCGGAAATAGCGCAGGCCGAGATCGTAGGCGGCCTTCGGCTGGGTCTTCGCGGTTTGCTTCAGCGCGGCGATGCGCGGATCTTCCCGGTCTTCCGAATCGTCCTTTTTTTGATAGGACACCTGATCTTTAGGACGGTCGGAACAACCTGCGTCGTCGCAGATCCGCACCATGTTGCTGGTGGCGGACGGATCCTGCGCGCACGCGGCCAATAGCAACAGCAGCCCCGGTGCGAGTAAACGGCGGTACATTGGTACTTTCCTCAAGTTTTATTGGCGCCGCAATTCTTCGAGCTTTTCACCCCCGTGAGCTCGCACCCGGTGGCGTGCGGCGCAACGGATACAATCCGTCGACGCCGACACGCACTCCAAGGCTCTCTCAGGTCCTCTCTTCGAATCGTTCCGTCACCGCTTCATTGTTGTCGCTTTTCGTTGTACCGGCTGTTGCCGGCTGCGATCTCCAAACATGACGCGACAAACAAAGGTGACGTGGTGAGCAATAATAATGAAGAAAAACGGCATGTCAAGGTGATTCGCTTTTTCAAAGTTTGCGCGTCACGTCAGTTTTGATATGCTCTCCCTCGCCAAAAACCCCTGGAGACCCCATCGAGATGTCCAACAGCGAGCAGGCCAACGTCGATCTCATCACCGCCAACAAGGTGCGCGACCTACTGAACCGGAACGGCATTCCGCCGCGAAGTCACAACACGACGATCGCGAACGTGCTCGGCCTCAGTTTCTCGGTCGTCACGCGCAAGATGAAAGGCCTGATCCCGTGGAACCTGTCGCAGTTGCAGGACATTGCGACGCATTTCGGCGTGCCGCCCGCGATCCTGCTCGACGACAAGGGCACGCAGCCGGCCGCGGCCGAGATGATCGACGCGACGCTCGTGATCGAGTCGCGGCGCTTTCGCTGCCGCGCCGCGATCTCGACCAAGGCGAGCAGCCAGATCGAGACGGACTTCGTCGCGCTGCAGTGGCAGGGCGAATGGCTCATCACCGAGCGTCAGCACGCGCGCGAGGGCCGCACGTATCCGGTCGACGTGATCGAGCTGCGCTCGACCCAGCCGAACGTGTATGCGGCGCGGATTGCCGTGGTCGACGATTCGCAGGACGTCGCCGAAACAGTCTGTGAATATTTCATCGAAAAAGGCGTGAACGCGATCCCGTACTTCGACGGCGCGACGTTCCGCAAGGCACTGGAGGTCGAGGATTTCGACGGCTACATCCTCGACTGGATGCTCGGCGACCAGACCGCCGCCGAACTCGTGCGCGGCATCCGTTCGAGCGAGAACAGCGGCGCGCCGATCTTCCTGCTGACCGGCAAGATCTCGACCGGCGAAGCCAGCGAAGACGAAATCGCGCACATCGTGTCGCACTACAACGCACGCTGCGAGGAAAAGCCGGTGCGCCTGCCGATCCTGTTCGCCGAAGTGGCGCGCGAACTGAAGATCACGCTGCCGGCCGCGGCCGCCGCGAACTGAGACCAGAAACACAACCCACCACACAACACGACAAGACCGAGGGCATGACATGCGAATTCCGACCATCTGGACCAAGAGCCTGCTGACGGCCTGCCTGCTCGGCATGGCCGCCGCGGCCTGGGCCGCTTCGTCGTTCAGTTTCACCGTCGACGGCAAGATCGACAAGCACAACCAGCAGGGCAAGTCGACTTACGTCTTCTCCGAGCAGGCGCTGATGGCGCTGCCCCAGCACACGATCGTCACGTCGACGAGCTGGACGCCGAAGGCGACCTTCACCGGCCCGCGCCTGTCCGACATCCTGAAGACCGTCGGCGCGCACGGCACGCAGATCGAGTTCCGCTGCATCGACGAGTACACGTTCACGATTCCCGTGTCCGACGCCGATCGCTACGGCGTGATCCTCGCGCGGACGATGAACGGCAAGGTGCTCGACAACGACAACTACGGCCCGCTGTGGATCATGTACCCGCGCGACCAGTATCCCGACGAACTGAAGACGCCGCTCGGCGAAGCCAAGTTCGCGTGGCAGATCATCGGCCTGACCGTGAAGTGAAATGAAACGCGGGCGATGGAAAAATAGAAAAATCATCCTGATCCTCGGCTCGCTGTGGATCATGGGGTTCGCCGCGTGGGCGTTCCTGCTGTGGGACCTCCTCGCCACCTCGGTCAACGAGGGCGTACTCGAAGGGCCCCGCGAAGGCGTGTTCTGGACCGCCGCGCAATACCGGAACGTCTATACGCGATTCGACCGGCAACTGATCCTCTACGCGACGCACGAGGACGACGACTTCGATCACGTCCAGATGCAGCTCGACAGCCTGTCGGTGTCGTTCGGCTTTCTGCAGCGGCCGTCGGAAGTGTCGGAATACTGGCTGCGCATCCCGCGCGCGCGCAACGAGATCGACGCACTCGGCGAATTCATGACGCGTCTGAAGCGCGAGGTGCCGTTGCTGCGCGACGCGCCGCAGCACGCACGGCAGGTGATCGACGAAGTGAGCGCGTACTGGCCGAAGGTCAACGGCCTCGCGAACTATTTCCGCGCGATCGAGATGGCGCAGCGCGACTTCACGTTCCATCAGCTGAAGGAAAAGCAGCGCGCGATCCTGATCCTCGGCATCGTGCTCGGCATCATCCTGTGCGCGCTATTCCTGCTGCTGTTCTATACGATGCGCACGCGTGACGACCTGCTCGAACGGCAGGACGCGGCGCTCGACGCGGAACGCAAGGCGTCCGACCGCGCGTTCGAAATGATCGAGGCGAAAAACGCGTTCCTCGGAATGGTCAGCCACGAGTTGCGCACACCGCTGCAGGCGATCTGCGGATCGGTCGAGATCCTCCTCGCGCGCCCGCAGTCGGACGCGAACCTGAAGACGATCCGGCGGCTGCAGAATTCCGCGCTGTCGCTCGAGGCACTCGTCAAGGACCTGACCGATTACATCAAGCTGCGCTCGACGAAGCGCCTCGCCGAACGGGAAACCGTCGGCATGGCGTCGCTGCTCGCCGAGGTGCTCGATCCGCTGCGCGAAAAGATCGCGGCCAAGCGGATCGCGGTCGCGCAACAGGTCGAGCCGAACGATCTGGCGATCCGTTCCGATCGCAAGCTGCTGCGCCAGGTGCTGTCGAACCTGATCGAGAACTCGGTCAAGTACACGCTCGGCGGATCGATCGACGTGTCGATCACGCTCGCCGACGCGCCGGCCGGCCAGCAATTGAGGATCGCCGTGCGCGACACCGGCGCCGGCATCGCGAAACCACACCTGTCGAAGATCTTCGAGCCGTTCTATCGCGCCAACGACGCGGTCGGGCTGCATGTGGACGGAATCGGCATGGGGCTCGCCGTCGTGCGCGAAATCGTGACGACGCTGCGCGGGCATGTGGACGTGCGCAGCACGGTGGGCGAAGGCAGCGAGTTCGTCGTGACGCTGCCAGCCGAAGTGCCCGGCATCGACACCGCCGGCAACGCGGCCGGAGATGCGCCCGCGCTGCCGCACGCGGCCGCGCACCGCGACCGGCGCGCGCTGGTGGTCGACGACGACGACAACGCACGCGAAACGCTCGGCGCGATGCTGTCGGCGCTCGGCATCGACGCCGATCTGTGCAGCACCGGGCAGGAAGGTGTCGCGCGCTTCGGCGCGAGCCGCTACGACATCGTCGTGCTCGATCTCGAGCTGCCGGACCTGAGCGGCTTCGAGGTCGCACGGCGCATTCGCGCAGTCGCGGTACCCGACGACGACGGCCGGCATCCGGCGATCCTCGGCGTCAGCGCGTATGAATCGGCCGCGCTGCGCGAGAACAAACAGGTGTTCGACGAATTCCTGCCGAAGCCCGTCCACCTGCGTGAACTCGGCGCGCTCGTCGAGAAGCTGCTCGCCTGAATCGGTGCGCCGCGCGCAGACGCACACGGCATGGCGCGCCAGCGCGGCATCAGGCGCTTCCTCTCACCTTCCCGTTTATTCGCCGATCAGGTGCAGCACGATATCGCGCCGATGTGCCGCGCGGCGGTGCTCGAACAGGTAGATCCCCTGCCAGGTGCCGAGCACCATGCGCCCTTGTTCGACCGGAATCGACAACTGCACTTGCGTGAGCGCGGTGCGAAGATGCGCCGGCATGTCGTCGGCACCTTCGGTGTCGTGCTCGTAGCGTGTGTCGTCCTCGGGCGCGAGCGTCGCGAAAAAGCGTTCGAGATCGCGCCGCACCGACGGATCCGCGTTCTCCTGGATCAGCAGCGACGCCGACGTATGGCGGCAGAACACGGTGAGCAGGCCCGTGCGGATCGCCTGCTGGTCGACGAACGCACGCACCTGCGGCGTGAATTCGACGAGGCCGCTGCCACGCGTGTCGACGCCGATATGCGTGATGGCCTGTTGCATCGCCTCGACCTCAGGCCAGCGCGGCGAAGCCGTCGGCTTCGATCTGCTTCGCGTCGGCGGGGCGCACGACGCGCGCCACTTCGACGCCGTCGCGCAGGAACACCAGCGTCGGCCACAGCTTCACGCGAAACGAGCGGCCAAGCGGGCGGCCCGGGCCATCCTCGATCTTCAGGTGCCGCACGGCGGGATGCGTGGCGAACGACGCGACGATCGCGGGCTGCGCGGCGGCGCAGATCCCGCACCAGTTTGTGCCGAATTCGATGACGGTGGTGCCGGCGAGTGCATCGACTTCCGCGCGCGTCGGCGCATCCTCGGTATAGCGTTGCGGCGTTTGCATCGGGGCCCTCGTGTGGAATTCTGGAACGTGAGCGCGTCGGGTCGGCGGGCGCGGTCGGCGATGTCCTACTGTAGCGGAAAAGCAGGCGCGATGCCGGCGCACGCGGAAGCCGGCGGTTGCGATAGTCGGCCGTCCGCCCGACACCGCTCGTGTATGACGCGCAGTTCCCGTCCCCTCATCGCGCCGCCGCCGTCCGAATGACACGACAAGATTCGGAGCGCCGCGCTGCCGCGCGAGGATCAGCATGCGGGCTGATCCGTCAACGAAGGCGCCGACCATGAATGCTCCGCATTGCGTCACCGAACCGAACATCCTTTATTTCGGCACGCCCGTCGTGCTGGTCAGCACGCTGAACGAGAACGGCACGGCCAATCTCGCACCGATCTCGTCCGCATTCTGGCTCGGCTGGCGCGGCGTGATCGGTATCGCCGCCAGTTCGCAGACCACCCGCAACCTGCTGCGTACCGGAGAATGCGTGCTGAACCTGCCATCGGCGGCACAGGCGCACGCGGTCGACCGGATCGCGCGCACGACGGGCACGTATCCGGTGCCCGACGGCAAGCGTGCGAAGGGTTATGTGTTCGAACCCGACAAGTTCGGCACGGCAGGGCTTACCGAAGCGGCGTCGCAAACCGTCGCGCCGCCGCGGGCGCTCGAGTGCCCGGTGCACATGGAAGCGGTCGTCGCGGCGACGCACGGGATCGGAGAAGAAGCGCCCGACCTGCGCGGCCACATTCGCGTGTTCGAGGTGCGCATCCAGCGAGTGCACGTGCATCCCGACCTGCTGATGAACGGCCACTCCGACCGCGTCGATCCGGACAAGTGGTCGCCGCTGATCATGAGTTTTCAGAAGTTTTACGGCCTCGCGCAGCAGCAGGTGCACGCGTCGCGACTCGCCGAGATTCCCGAGCGCGCGTATCGCAGCCCGGATATCGAGCGCTCGCGCGACGCGGGCGCACCAGCCGGTGCGCCGAAGCCGATCGGATAAGATACGGCCGGCCACGTTCTGTGGCCCATGACCGAACCGACGGAGTGTTTTCAGTGATTCAACCGACCCCAGTATTCAAGGACAACCTCGCGCAACTGCCGACCATCGACGGCATCGCGCGCATCGATCTCGTCGGCGCGAACGGCGACGTGGTCGCGACGATCGAGAACCAGCCGGGCAAGCAAGGTTCGCTCGCGGTGTACCACTACCTGAAACAGGCGTTCGGTACGCTCGACGCGAATGCCGCCGAGCACGGTCTGGCCGTGTTCGCGGAGCATACCGTCGACGCGCGCAACCGCCCGGGCGCGCATCCGAACGTCGACCGGCTGCTGGCGATCGTCGCGGGTGGCGACGCGCTGCGGATCAACGTCGTTGCGAAGGACTGATTGACCGGCAACGCACAGGCGCGCCGCCGTTCAACCCGTCGGACGCGCATGTTCCTGTCATCCGGAGACGTTCGCGTGCCCCGCTTCATTGCCCTGCCCTTCATCCGCCGCATCGCATCGGTCGCCGCACTTGTTGCGTGCGCCGCGCTGCACGGCACGGCATCGGCCGAACCGCTTCACACCGCGTCGGAGATCGCCGGCGCATCGCTGGTGCCGATCTCCACGCTGCCGCGCTCGCCTGAGAACGGCACGCTCGACGCGTTCTGCACGCAGTATCGCGTGAAGCAAACGACCAGCGCGGCCGGCCGCGAAGTCGCGAAGCTCGGCTGGATCGTCACGTCCGAGGCGCCGCTCGGCCGCTATCAGGTCGTCACGTTCGCGAGCGGCTTCAAGGCGGGCACCAGTGCGATCTGCTTTGCGCGCAACGGCAATGTCGGCGTCTTCGACGGCACGACGCTCGTCGCGCTCGCGTATACGTCGCGCGCCGCCGGCTGGCAGCTCGGCTCGGCCGATCCGCTGGAAAGCGGCGCGCTGTTGCTCTGGGGCGGCGACGGCCCCGCGCCGCCGGTCGCCGAATTGCGCGACGAGCGCGGCACGCTGCGCCTGACCCGCGTCGCCGCCGAACACACGTTCTGCCACGGCCGCACGGCCGTGCCCAACGTGTACGGCAAGCCGCTCGACGCGGCGCGCAAGATCCTGATCGCGCACGGCTGGCAACCGTTGCGGCCGCGCGAGAAGCCGGACCCGATGGACGGCGCCGCGACGCTCGCAAAACACGGCATCGTCGAGGCCGAAGCGTGCTCGGGCACCGGCATGGGGTATTGCGCGCTGCGGTACCGGAATGCGGTTGGCGTGCTCGGTGTGACGACCGTCGGCGGCGAACCGGACAAGCCGGCCAATAACACCGTGATCGACTATCAGGTCGCGTGCCGCCAGCCGTGACGGCCGCACCGGCCGCGCGTGCATGACGCCTCGCCGGAAGCGCCGCGCGCGACCGGCTTCGCAGGCATTCCGCCATCGCAGGCGAAACGGATGCGTCGACGCACGATCGCATCCGAAGCGCGTGCCGCTGCCTCCGCGTCCGATTGACCGGCCTCGTACGCCCTTCTAAACTGATCTTCCTTTACGCCGTTCCGGCGCAAGGGCCTTCCATGATCGATCTCTCCACGCTCGCGCTGTTCTCCGGCGCGTGTCTCGCGCTGACCGCCACGCCGGGCCCCGACATGCTGCTGATCGCGTCCCGCAGCGTAAGCCAGGGGCGACGCGCCGGCTTCGCGACGCTCGCGGGCATTCAGGCCGGCACCTACTGCCACGCGCTCGCGGCGGCGCTCGGGCTGTCGCAGCTCTTTGTCGCGGTGCCGATCGCGTACGATGCCGTGCGCTTCGCCGGTGCCGCGTATCTGCTGTTTCTCGCCTGGAAGACGTTCCGCTCGAATGCGACCGCGCTGTCTCCTGTCGCGTCGCAGCGTCGCCACTCGAGCGCGACGATCTTCCGCCAGGGTCTGACGACCAACCTGCTGAACCCGAAGATGGCGCTGTTCGTGCTCGCGCTGTTCCCGCAGTTCGTGCGGCCCGAGCATGGTTCGATCGCCGTGCAGATCCTCGTGCTCGCGACGGTGCTGAACCTGATCGGGCTCGTCGTCAACGGCGCGGTCATTCTCTCCGCGAGCCGGTTGAGCCAGCGGATCGGCGCACGCCGCCGCCCGTCGAAACTGCCGCAATACCTGCTCGGCACGGTGTTCGTCGGGCTCGCCGCGCGGCTCGCCATCGCGGGACGGAACTGATCCCGCAATCTCCCGAAACCCTCCCGAAGCATCCGGGCAGGCCCGATATCCGTTCGGCCAGCTAGTCGAATTCGGGCCACCGGCAAACAATCCGGCTCGCACTTCAGCGATGACGCACCGGGAGCTCGAACGCGCGCTCGCGACCGGCCAGCACTCGCCGTCGATCGATACGTTGCGCAAGTACGCGGCCGCGTGCGGCAAGAAGCTCGTGATCTCGTTCGCCTGAATCACGTCAGGGCGCGGCGGCGTCGAATCGGCCAGCCGCTCGTCAAGCGACCGACGGCCCGCCTGCCCGCGCATCGCCGTCACGATCGCGCGTATCCGCCACCACGCGCAGTTCCCCGCTCTCCATCAGGCTCGCGGGCGTCACCGTGCGGCGCTGCCACGGAATCCGGCCGAAATACCAGACCTTCCAGAAGCCGAGCGGATGATCGGGATTCCGGCGCAGCAGCGTGTCGAACGTCTCGACGTCGCCAAGCACGATCCGCGTCGCATCGCGCACGACCTCACGCACGAAACGCGAGCAGAACTGCCGGCTCGACGCGAGATTGAAACCCGTGTCGTAGACCACGCCGATCCGGCGCATCGCCGCGTCGACGATCCGACGCCGCTGCCCGGCATCGAGCGGCTGCTTCAGGCGCGCGATCACGCACGCGCCCCGATCGGAACGCGCAAGGAAGCGCGACATCGTCGTCACGCGCGACAGCGGGAACGTGCTCTCCGCAATCAGCACCTCGCCGCCACGTTCGCCGACGACGATCCCCACGTGATTCGTCCACGCGCGTGTCGCACTGGCCACCTCGAGAAACGGCCGCACTGTCACGCGGATAAACACGATGTCGCCGATCCGCGGTTCGACCGGCAGCGACATGCCATGCGGTTCGGGAGAATCGCCGGAGAAGAGACACCGCATGCCCGCGCCAGGCGGGCGGATCATGAGCGGCCGGCAGCCGGTATCGACAACCATACGGACCTCGCGCGAGTGAACTTGGCGCAAGCATGTCAGCAGGCGCCGCACACCGCATCCGCCGCATGCGCGAGGGTGAGAATCCGTGCCGCCGCGTGGCGAATTCCGATACCGGAGAAACGTGCGATGCGCGCCGCCGGGCCGTCAGCGCGTCGCGCCCAGTGCCACGCGCAACTGCTCCATCAGGTGCGTGTAATACCGCAGCACGTCGTCCTTCGGCACGACATTCGCAGTCGCGAAACGGTCGGACCACACCGGCTTCCATTCGTACGAGCCGTGCACGCTGCGGTCGCCGTCGGGCGCCTGGATCAGCGAGCGGATCCGCGCGTCGCGGCCCGGGCCCGTATGCACATCGAACAACGCGTGGATATACGTGTGATACGCGTCGTACACGGCGTCGTCGAACAAGTAGCGATAGATGTGAAACGTGCGGTCGAGCTCGCGCTTCGCGCGGATCACGTCGTCCGGCGAGATGTCCTTCCAGTAGCCGATCCACGTGTAAAAGCACAGCAGCGCATTGAGCTGCGGCGCGACCGCGTCGTACAGCGCGAGGCGTTTCTCGATCAGCCGCTGGTTGGTCCACTGCACGAGTTCGAGCCGTTTCAGCCGGCGCGCGACGAGCCAGCCGAGACACGCGACCGACAACGGCGTCAGCACGCCGAGCACGAGCTTGACGATTTCCAGCGAATTCCACGGATTGTTGAATGGCTGCATGAATGGCCCGACAAGAAGGAACGTACCCGCGCCTGCGCATGACCCGGCGCGCAGCGCCGCCTGCCCGATCGCATCGACATTGACCGTTAGTTGCGCACGCATCGAACGTCGCGCAACAACACAGGCAACATGCCCGAACCGGCGTGATTCATCAGTCTATCGGACGATTGTCACCGAGCCGTGACCGTTCGTCGACCCGTCGTGCGCGACCGCATGTCCGTGCCGCGCTAGGTCGGCAGCGCCGACGTGAGCTTGACCTTCTGCATCGGAATGTCGGTCTTCACGCTCAGCACGCCCGGGATGCGCGTGAGGGTCTCCATCTGGAAGCGCCGGTAGTCGTCGATATCGGCAGCGACAACGCGCAGCAGGAAATCGCAGTCGCCCGCCATCAGGTGGCATTCGACGACTTCCGGCATCTGCTGGACCGCCTCGGCGAAGCGGTTCACCGATTCCGCGTCCTGCCCCTTCAGCCACACGCGCGTGAAGATCGTCAGGCCCTTGCCGACTTTCGCGGGATTCAGCACGGCCACGTATTTCTCGATCACGCCGGCCTCCTCGAGGAGCCGCACGCGCCGCAGGCACGGCGACGGCGACAGCCCGACCTCGTGCGCGAGCTCCACGTTCTGCATGCGGCCGTCGCGCTGGAGCGCGCTCAGGATCCGGCGGTCGATGGCGTCAAGTTTCATTTGGCATCCGATTCCAATAAATTCCAGAATTCTGCGTTCAATGCCAAATTCTCTGAAATTCATGGCCACAACGCAACCCGATTCGAGTCAAAAAAGCAGACAATCCCTCCCCCGAAGGAGGAGTAATGAGCAGTAGCGTTTCAACGTCGTCAGGGCTTCGCGACAAGCCCGCCTATGTCGCCGAGATGGGTCGCGGATTGCGCGCGGCGCTGCCCGTCATGCTGGGCTTCGTGCCGTTCGCGCTCGTGCTGGGCGCGCAGGCCGCGCAGAAAGGGCTGAGCCTGTTCGAAGTGCCGATGATGACCGGCATGAACTTCGGCGGCGGTTCCGAATTCGCGGCGATCCATCTGTGGACGTCGCCGCCGCACATCGCGCTGATCGTCGCGATGTCGTTCCTCGTGAATTCGCGCCACATCCTGATGGGCGCCGCATTCGAGCCGTATATCCGCCGCCTGCCCCGCCGCCGCGCGTTCTTCGCGCTGTTCTTCATGTGCGACGAAAGCTGGGCGATGTCGCTCGCCGACGCCCGGGCGCGTTCGGCCACGCACATCAGCGTGCCCTATTACGCCGGCATCTGCGTGGGGCTCTACCTGACGTGGATCTCGATGACCACGCTCGGCGCGGCGGTCGGCCCGACGATCGGCAACGTCGAGCAGTACGGCTTCGACATGGCGTTCACGGCCGTCTTCCTGGTGCTGTTGCGCGGGATGTGGAAAGGGATGCGCGCGAGCCGCCCGTGGTTCGTGAGCCTCGTCGTCGCGGCTGCCACGCACCTGGCCGTGCCCGGCGCATGGTA
The DNA here is from genome assembly GCF_905339975.1 of Burkholderia sp. BCC1999. NCBI lineage: Bacteria > Pseudomonadati > Pseudomonadota > Betaproteobacteria > Burkholderiales > Burkholderiaceae > Burkholderia > Burkholderia sp. BCC1999. The sequence goes on from NZ_CAJPHP010000013.1 coordinate 69,957, forward strand.
CGTCGCGGCCGGCGCCTGCGCGGGGCTGATCGCCGCGCTGCTGTGGGAGCCGCGCGATGCCTGATTTCCCGGATCTCAACACGGTCGTGACGATCGTGTTGATGGCGTCGACGACTTACCTGTCGCGCATCCTCGGCTACGTGCTGCTGCGCAACCGCACGCTGAGCCCGCGCATGGCGTCGGTGATGGAGAACGTGCCCGGCTGCGTGCTGATCTCGGTGATCGCGCCGGCCTTCGTGTCGACGCGCCCGGCCGACCTGCTCGCGCTGGCCGTTACGCTTATTGCGGCGACGCGCCTGTCGATCCTGCCGACCGTCATCGTCGGCGTCGTGTCGGCCGGCGTGCTGCGGCACCTGCTCGGCTGAGCGGTTCCGACCCGCCGCGCACGCGGCACGGCCACCGACGAACGGGCGCGTGATGCGCCCGTTTTCACATCCGCGCCGACCGCGCGACACGACGATTCTCGCGCGGGAATGCTAGCCTTGTGGCTTGCGCCACGCTGCTCCCTCTCCTTACCCATCTCCGCGAGGATCGCTCCGATGCAAGAAAACCGCCCGCTGTTCGATCGTGTGCTGCTCACCAACGACGACGGATTCGACGCCCCCGGCCTTGACGTGCTCGAACAGGTCGCCACGCAACTGGCGCGCGAAGTGTGGATCGTCGCGCCGGCGGAAGACCAGAGCGGCACGTCGCATTCGCTGAGCCTGCACGAACCGCTGCGCGTGCATCGCAAGGGCGAACGCCGCTTCGCGGTGCGCGGCACGCCCGGCGATTGCGTCGCGATCGCAGTCAGCCATCTGATGAAGGATGCGCGGCCCGACGTCGTGCTGTCCGGCGTGAATCGCGGCGCGAATCTCGGCACCGAAACGGTGTTCTCCGGCACGGTCGGCGCCGCGATGACGAGCATGCTGGTCGGTGTGCCGGCCATCGCGCTGAGCCAGGCCTTCACCGACCGCAATGCGGTGCCGTGGGGCACTGCGCTGGCGCTCGCGCCGGACGTCATTCGCCGGCTCGTCGCCGCCGGCTGGGACAGCGATGCGTGCCTCAACGTGAATTTCCCCGCACGGCCAGCCGAGGACGTGCACGGCCTGAAGGTGACGAACCAGGGTGCCGGCACACTGCAGGGCGTCGAGATCGTGTCGGGGCGCGACCCGCGCGAGATCGACTATCACTGGCTGAAACTGGCCCGTGCGCCGCGCGAGGACGATCCGGATTCGGAGACGGTCGCACTCGACGAAGGGTATGTCGCCGTCACGCCGCTGAAGTTCGAACGCACGCACGACCACGCGCTCGCGCAACTACGGTCGCGCCTCGGCTGATCGGCGGACACAGGCAGGAAAGCGCTCGCGCAACTACGGTCGCGCCTCGGCTGATCGGCGGACACAGGCAGGAAAGCGGTCGCGGCAATCGCGTGCAGTACAACTGCGCGCGGCTGTTCGGCCGCGACACTGCAACACTTCAACACTGCATTACGACATCACCGCATCGCCACAACACCGCGACGCTGCATCACCGCATCGCCGCATCGCCGCATCACCGCATCGCCACATCACCGCATCACGTCAAGTTCATTCCCCCATCAAGCATCACGATCTCGCCCGTCACGTAATCGGACGCGACGAGCATCGCGACCGTCTGCGCGATGTCGTCCGGCGTCGCCGCGCGACGCATCGGCGCGCGCTCGCGCCAGAGCTGCTGCGCTTCCGTCCAGTCGGCCGTGAGCGGCGTATCGACGAGCCCCGGCGCGACCGCATTGACGCGAATCGCCGGCGCGAGCGTGCGCGCCAGCAGCCGTGTCGTGTGATTGAGCGCGGCCTTCGCCGCCGCATAGGGAATCGACGCACCCTTCGGCCGCACGCCCGCATGCGAGCTAACGTTCACGACACAACCGGCCCGCCCGCGCGACGCCGCTTCGAGCAGCGCGGGCTGCGCTTCGGCAACGAGCCGGAACGGCGCGATCACGTTGATCTCGTGCATCTCGCGCCACACGTCGGGCGTGGCCGCGGCGAGATCGTCATGCGGAATCACGCGACTGACGCCCGCGTTGTTGACGAGGACGTCGAGCCGCCCGTGCACGGCCAGTGCGTCGCGGATCAGCCGCACGCGTTCGGCGTCGTCGGCGAGATCGGCCTGCACATAGGCCGCGCCGAGTTCGCGCGCCATCGCGCGCCCTGCGTCGGCCGAACTGCGCGAATGCAGGATCACCGCATAGCCGTCCGCCGCCAGGCGGCGCGCGATGGCCGCGCCGATGCCCGAAGTCGATCCGGTGACGAGCGCGACCGGCCGATGCAGGCGCGCCGCGCGCGGCTCGGCGACGGTTTCGGTTTCAGGTTCCGTTTCGGGAATCGGGGCAGAGATCGGCGGAAGCGGCGCGTCCATGTCGGGGAACCCTGTCAGTGGCGTTCCCGCATCATAATCGCGACGACGCCTCCGGACGCGAACGTCACGGCGGCCACCACGAGGATCGCAGCGGCGAAACCGAAGCGGTCGGCCATCAGGCCGGCCGACAACGCGCCGATCGCATAGCCGAGATCGCGCCAGAACCGGTACACGCTCAGCGAGCGCGCGCGCCAGCCGGGCTCGGACGCATCGGACACGGCCGCGATCAGGCTCGGATAGACCATCGCCGTGCCGAGGCCGAGCAATACGCTCGCCACGAGCCACCAGCGGAACTGCCCGGTGAGCGCGGTCAGCGCAAGCCCGGCCGCCTGCACCCACATACCGGCGACGATCAGTCCCTTGCGGCCCCACCGGTCGCTCAGCGGCCCGGTGACGATCTGGCAACTGCCCCATACGACCGGATAAACGGCCTTCAGGATGCCGATTCGCTCGATGCCGAGCCCGAGCGTCGTGAAGAACAACGGGAAGATGCCCCAGCTCATCCCGTCGTTGAGGTTGTTGATCATGCCGGCCTGCGATGCCGCGAACAGGTTCCGGTTGCGAAACGACGTCAGCATGAAGACTTCGCGAAACGACAGCGCGCACGCACCGGTCGGCTGGCCGCTTTCCAGCCGCACATGCTCGCGCGTGTCGCGCACGACGAGAATCGACAGCAGCAGGCCAGCGAACGCGTAGAACACGCCGAGGTAGATCGGCGCCGGCCGCAGCCCGTAGCGGCTCGCGAGATAGCCGGTCGCGAATGCGGTCGCGCCCACCGCGAAATAGCCGGCGAATTCGTTCAGGCCGACCGCGAGCCCACGGCTTTTCGGGCCGACGAGGTCGACCTTCATGATCACGGTCATCGACCACGCGAACCCCTGGCTCAGCCCGAGCAACACGTTCGCGGCGATCACCCATTCCCAGTTCGGCGCCGCAATGATCATGAACGGCACGGGCAGACCGAGCAGCCAGCCGGCGACCAGCACGCGCTTGCGCCCCCACGTGTCGGCAAGCTGGCCCGACACGAGGTTCGCGAATGCCTTGACCAGCCCGAAGCTGACGATGAACGACGTGATCAGCGCGGTCGATTCGAGATGGAACTGCTCGGCGCCGATCAGCGGCACGACCGTGCGCTCGATGCCGACCATCCCGCCGACGAACGCGTTAACCAGCACGAGCAGCGCGAATTGCCGCCAGTTCTCGCGCAGGCCGAGCGTCACCGCGCGCCCGCCTGGCGCGACCGCTACATTTGCCATCGCATCAGCCCCCTGCCGCCTCGCGACCCGCGTTGACCGCGTGCCATCGCGCGGCGGCCCACGATGCGAACGGCACACCGCCCACCTTGCCACCGCAACCGGACAGAGGTGAAATGCGTCCCGTATCGGGATGCCGGAATGGTCTGAGGATCATCGGATTGTCTCCGTTCCGCGAATACGCTAACATTCAATCAATTTGATGAATGATTGATCGAGGAGCGGCCACGTGTCAAGCGCGGGACCCAAGCAAGCGATTTACGCCAGCCTCGCCGAGGTGGCGCAGGCGATCGGCCACCCGAACCGCCTGGAATTGCTCGAGCATCTCGCCCAGCGCGAGCGGTCGGTCGAGGAACTGACGGCCCTGTCCGGGATGACGTTCGCGAACACGTCGCGGCACCTGCAGATCCTGCGGCGCGCGCGCCTGGTCGATACCGAGCGGCGCGGCAAGCACATCGTGTATCGCCTCGCCGGCGACGGCGAGGTCGTCGTGCTGATGAAGGCGCTCGGTCGCGTGGGCGAGCGCAATGTCGCCGAGGTCAACAAGGTGATGGGCGACTACTTCCACGCGCGCGATGCGCTGGAGCCCGTGTCGCGCGACGAACTGACCGCGCGGCTCGCGGATGGTCTCGTCACGCTGCTGGACGTCCGTCCGCAAGACGAATTCGCGCAGGGGCACCTGCCGGGCGCGCTGAACATCCCGCTGTCCGAACTCGATGCGCGCGTGGGCGAATTGCCGGCCGGGACGGAGATCGTCGCCTACTGTCGCGGCCCGTACTGTGTGTTTGCGGTCGAGGCGGTCGCGGCATTGCGCGCGCGCGGCTTCACGGCCGTGCGGCTGGAAGACGGGTTTCCGGAGTGGAAGGCGGCCGGCCTCGCGGTAGAGACCGGCGCCGCTGGATGAAGGAACGTGGCCCGCGTCGAAGCGGGCCGTTTGCCGATTACTTGACGGCCAGCGCCAGCGACGGCGCGAGCGCGCTGTTCGGATCCTGCCCGTTCCAGGTGCCGACCCATGCGTCGTTCGGCGCCGAACCCATCACGAAGTCGAGCGTGCCGCCGGCCTTCATCTCGTCGTAGGTGATGTAGGGCCGATGCAGCGGCGTGCCGTTCAGGCTGACCGACTGGACATAGCGATTCACCGATGACGGTGCGCCCCCGCCGGCCGTGTGCGCGGTCACGGTGAAGCGCCGCGACTTGCCGAACTTCAACGCACCGCCGCCCGCGCCTCCCGATGCGACTGGAATGTCGATCGTCGCTTCCTCGAACAGCGGCGTGCCGAGGTAGAACACGCCGCCCACCGGGTTCAGCGAATAGATGCCGAGCGCGGACAGCACGTACCACGCGGACAACTGCCCGCAATCGTCGTTGCCGGGAATAGCCGAATCGCGCACGCGGCGCGGGTCGGTCAGCGCGGCCTTCAGGCTGTCGCCGCTCAAGAGCGCGCGATCGCCGGCCGTCAGCGTCAGCGAATACATGTCGTCCATCACCGTACGCACGCGATCCTGCGTCTTCGACGGCATGCCCGCGACCGCGTACAGATACGGCAGGTGGTTCGCCGGCTCGTTGCCCGCGAAGAATTGCCCGCTGCGCCCGGTCAGGTCCGGAAAGCCCTGGTTGTTGAGGAAGGTCAGCGGGTTGGCCGGATCGAACGTGCGGTCAAGCTGCGCGATGAACTGGCTCTTGCCGCCCAGCAACGCAACGAGGCCGGGGAAGTCATGGAAGATGTTCCATGTATCGACCCACGAATTCGATTCGGAGAAGTCCGTCTTCTCGGCCGCCGTCGGGTCGAAGCCCGCCACCCAGTTCCCCTGAGCATCCTTCGGCTGCGAGAACTTCCGGCCGTTGTTCAGCACCGGGTTGAACACGTTCCGGTAGTTCTGGCTGCGCTGCAGGTAGGGCCGGTAGTCGGCCGTGCTCTTGCCCGCCGCCTTGCCGACCGCGGCCGTCGCCCAGTCGTCGAACGCATAGTCCTGCGTCGTCGACACCGAGGCGTTGTCGCCGGCATACACGTAGCCGCTCTGCCGGTACTGGTCGAAACCGTGCGCACTCGCGCTCTGCGTGGTCGTCAGCGCGGTCCAGATGTCGTCGATGCCCGCGCTCGTCAGGTGTTTCAGGTACGCATCGGCGATCAGCGGGATCGACGGGTGGCCGGCCATCGTGAAGGTTTCCGTCTGCGCGAGCGGCCACACCGGCAGTTCGCCCTTGCCGTTCTGTTTGAATTGCGTCAGCAACGACTTGACCCAGCCATCGACACGCTCGGGCTGCACCAGCGTCATCAGCGGCGACTCGGCGCGGAAGGTGTCCCACAGCGAGAACGTCGACGAATAGTCGAAGCCTGGATTCGCATGCTTGCTCGTCGTCGGCGGCGACGTCGTGCCGTCGTTGGTCGAATCGGTGCCGACGTAGCTGCCGTCCGCATTGTTGTAGACGGTCGGCGCGAGCATCGTGCGATACAGCGACGTGTAGAACATCGTCCGCTGGTCGGTGCTGCCGCCCTTGATCCGGATCCGGTCGAGCGCGTCGGCCCACACGCGTTCGGCCGCGCCGCGCACCTGGTCGAACGACTTCGCACCGACTTCCGACGCGAGATTGGCCTGCGCATCCGCGATGCTCGACGGCGAGATGCCGACCTTCACCGTGACCGCGCCGCCGCCGTCGTTGCCGTCGGCGAACGTCAGGTAGGCCTTGAAGCCGTCGGCGCTGAACGCGACGTGCGTCGTATCGAACGGCTTCGAGAAACGCGCGACGAAATACGTCGGCTTGTTGTTCGCCCAGTTGTTGGTGATCTCCCAGCCGGCGATCGTCTGCGCGTCGATGACCTGGATCTTGCCGCTCGCGGTCGAGCCGCCGATCGGGTTGTCGATGCTGACGATCATGCTGCGCTTCTGCGCGGCCGCGCTCGGGAAATACGTGTAGCGATGCACGCCCGCATGCGTGGTGGCCGTCATCTCGGCGACGATCTTCGCGCCCTTGACGTTCCACGGCGTATTGCCGCTGCCGACCGGCGCCATCTTCACGCGGTAGTAGCCGGGGCTCGCGGTTTCGTCGTCATGGCTGAACGATGCGTTGTAGGTGATCGACGCATCGGCGGCCACCTTGGCCAGCGTCGCAGTATCGACCGGCGCCAGCGTCGGCAGGAATCGCACTTCGCCGCCCGAGCCGATGCCGGTGCCCGACAGGTGCGTATGCGTGAAGCCGGTGATGAGCGGATCGTCGTACTGGTAGCCCGACGTGCGATCCCAGTTCCACGGCAGCGTGTGCGCGCCGCCGGTCGTGTCCGGCCCGAGCTGCACCATCCCGAACGGCACGGTCGCGCCCGGATACACGTGGCCGTGACCGCGCACGCCGCTGCTCCAGTCCGCGTTGATGTCGAGGTTCGCGGTGCCGATCATCGGGTCGACACTGTGCAGCACCGACCGCTTGCTTGCGCCACCGTTGCCGTTCTGATCGCCTTGATCGTTCTGGTTGCCCTGCGCGTTCGACATCTGCGCGAGCACGCTCGCATCCGTCGAACCCTGATCGCCCCCACACCCCGACAACACGGCAAGGCACCCGATACCCACCACATGACGTAGCTTCATCCGTTCGTCCCTCCCTCTCTCTGCGTCGATCCTGTTGGCAAGAACCGCTCGTTGATCTTCTCGACCGTTACGGCGCGCTGGCCACCTGCGGGAACGACGGCATCGCGGATGCGTCGGTGCCCCACGTCGTGGCGCTCGCGTCGGCCGTCATCGAGTACGACAGCTTTCCGCCCTTCGCGATGTGCTCGAACGGCAGCCATGCGGTCGAATAAGGCGCACCGTTCAGCTTCAGCGACTTCACGTAGAACGACGCGTTATCGCCCGAGCCGGCCCCCGGCGCGACGATGTGCAGCAGGCGGTAGCTGCCGTCCTTCTGCCCGACGCGCACTGCGATCTTCTCGAACTGCGGGCTCGACAGCGCGACGCCACTCACGCCCGGCACGACCGGGTAGAGGCCGAGCGCGGCCCACACGTACCAGCCCGAGACCGCACCGAGATCGTCGTTGCCGGGCAGCCCGGCCGCACCGGTGCCGAACTCATTCGCGAGCGACGCGTGCAGCACGCGCTGCGTATGGGACGGCGCGCCGGCCCACGCATAGACCCACGGCACGGCCATCGTCACTTCGTTGCCGACGTAGAAATACGGCTGCACGGTGCCGATGTTCAGGTGCGTGAAGAACGTGTCGAGCCGCTTGACGACCGATGCGGCGCCGCCTGCCTGCGCGACCACACCGCCGAGATCGTGCGGCACGTACCACGTGTATTGCTCCGAGTTGCCTTCCATGAAGCCGGTGCCGTCGGTGACCCAGGCGCCCGCCGATGTCTTCGGCTGAATCGCGTTCCTGTAGAACAGGTTCTGCCAGTTGCCGCTCGACTTCAGAAGCGTGCCGGCCGTCGCCGTATCGCCAAGCGCCATCGCGAAGCGCGACACCGCGAAGTCGCGCACCGCATATTCGAGCGTGTTCGATGCAGTCTGGTTGTCGCCCGAGCCCGACGACGGCACGTAGCCGAGCCGGTCGTAGTCCGCGCGGCTGCCCATCACCGGCGTGCCGGCGCACGCGGCGCCCGGCGCCGTGCTGGTCTTCATGATCGACAGCGCGGCCTGCGTGTCGAAGTTCGTCGCGCCGAACGCATGCGCGTTCGCGACGATGATCGAGCCCGCGTCGCCCGGCATCACGGCCGTCTCGGTATTGAAGTACGCCCAGCGCGGGAACGCGCCGCACGCCTTCGCATCGAGCACGAGCGACTGCACGATGTCGCTGGTCCGCACCGGATCGAGCAGCGCCTGCAACTGGATGAACGAGCGGTCGATGTCCCAGCCGGAGAAGTTCGCGTACATCGCGCGGCCTTTCTCGACCTGACGTGTCGGCGCGGCCGATGTGCCGTTCGACGTATAGAAGTCCGGATACTGGCCGTTCACGTCGTTGAACACGTTCGGATGCAGCGACGCGTGATACAGCGCGGTGTAGAACCTGGTCTTGTCGGCATCGCTGCCTCCCGTGACCTGGATCGCGTTCAGGCGCGCGTTCCATGCATCGCTCGCCGCGCGGCGCACCTTGTCGAAGCGCCAGCCCGCGCCGCCCTGCGCTTCGTCACCCGGATTTTCCGCATCGAGATTCGCCTTCGCATTCGCTTCGCTGACGAACGAGATCCCGAGCTTCATCATCACTGCCGGGTGCTGCTTGTCGACCGCGAACGTCACGGTGAGCGGGCTGTTCGCGGCCAGCGACGGCTTCGCCGCGAACGGCTGGCTGAACTCCGCGTAGTAGTAGAGCGGCACCGCGTGCCCGGCCCAGCAGAAACCGCTGCCCGCGATCGTGCCGGACAGCGCGCGATCGCCAACCTGCTTCACCGTATCCGCGGTCGTGCCCTGCGAGCGGTTGTTCTGCACGGTCGGATCGATCGCGATGGTCGCCTGCTGCCCCTTCGCGAGCGCCGGATACGTGAAGCGCGCGAAGCCGGTGCGCTCCGTCGTCGTCAGCTCGGCCTTGATGCCGTTGCCGAGCGTGACGCCGTAATAACCGGCCTGCGCGGTTTCGTTCGCGTGGCTGAAGCTGGCCGGCGTACCGGCGTCGCCGGGCGCGAGCTGCGGCATCACGTTCAGGTAGCCGCCGTTCGCCCAGCAGCCAGTGCCGCTCAGGTGCAGGATGCTGAATGCGTTGATCGACGTGTCGCCGTACCAGTAGCCGCCGGAGAAGCCGGAGCCGTCGCCTTTGCGGCTGTCGTATTGCGCGGTGGGCGTCATCGGGCTCCACTGCATCATCCCGAACGGAACCGTCGGCCCCGGGAACGTCCCGCCGCCAAGACCCGAACCGACCGGGTCGGCCGGCTGGTCGGTCGCGTAGTCGGTGCCGATCAGCGGATTGACGTACTGAACGACGCGAATGTCGGCGTTCTTTTTCGCTGCTTCGTTGCCGTTGTCGCGTCCATTGCCGTTGTCGTTGCCGCCATTGCCGTCTTCGTTGCCCTGCGACTGCGCCGCGGCCGACAGATTCGAAGCGGCTGCCGACGGCGAGTCGCCATCGCCGCCGCACGCAGCCAAGCCAACGCACAGCGCCAGCAGCGCCGCTCCCAACCCCAAGTTCCTCGACATCGCCTGTCTCCGCTTCGTTCTTGAATCAAGCTTTTGGTTCGAACTACTGATCTTTAAATCAGGAGTCTTTCCGTGACTTGTCGCGCACGCGGTCAATCGGTCGAAACTGCCGGACGCGTGTATTTATTTCCGTATTCTGGTGCCTGAAAAAGGCGCGCCGGCAGGTCGAAATGCCGGCACCCGGGAATGGACAATGCACACAAGCGTGCCCAAATAAACGCGGTTTCTCTACCCCGTATTTTTACGAATTTTTATTTTGTTTATCTAAACAAGAGGCAATCGATTCAGTTTTTTATATGGAATTCGACATTGCGAATGCGATTGGCAATCACGGCTGTTTCGGCAGCTCGACATAGTCTTCAAGCTCGCCGGCGATATAAAGCCGCTTGCCGCTACGCGGGTATTCGCAGACATCGTGTTCGAGCCGCTGCCCGCCGACGAGCAGCTCCAGCGGCACTTCACCGGTGTTCTGCACCGTATGCGCTTCGCCGCCGCGCGGAAAGCCCAGAAAATCGCCGGGTCCGATTTCACTGACGCGTTCACCGATCGTGACCGAGCCCGTGCCGGACAGCACGTAGACGAATTCTTCTTCGTACAGGTGACGGTGATATTCGGCCGATTCGTGACCGGGCATCAGCGTGAGCAGGTGAATACCGAATTGAGTCAGCCCGGTCAGGTCGCTGAGTTGTCGCTTGAGTCGGACGGCATTGGGATTCAGCGAATGCACCGCGCGCGTCGGTTCCATCTTCGCAATATCGGCGGCCTTCAGCAGTTCCCGGGGAAAGGGAGTCGACATGGGGATCTCGCAAGCGTGAATGCTTCGGTTGAACGCTGCGCCGGCGCGGCGCGCGCAGCGGCTATTGTCCGATATTTTCACGCCGGCAGATGTGGCATCCACACCGCCGTCGCACGCGGCTAACGCGCGCAATCGGCCAGCAGGTTCGCCAGCACCGACGCGCCTTGCGCGAGATGCACCGGATCGGCATCTTCCGCTTCGTTATGGCTCAAGCCGGCCTTGCACGGCACGAACACCATCGCGGACGGCGCGACGTACGACAGGTTCACCGCGTCGTGCCCCGCACCGCTGCACATCTCCAGGTACGGATAACCGGCGGCGACCGTTGCCTGCCGCACGCGCGCGACGCAGTCCGCATCGAACACCACCGGCTCGTATTCGGCGATCGTCTCCACCTGCACGCTCGCGCCGCGCAGCGCGGTGCGCTGCGAGCAGATCGCTTCGATGTCGGCAACCAGTTGCTGCAGCGCCGTTCGCGACGGATGGCGCACGTCGACGCTGAAGCGCACCTTGCCCGGAATCGTGCTCGGCGAATTCGGCTGGCACGCGACATGGCCGACCGTCACGCGCGCATCGGCGTCGAACGCATGGCCGTGCTCGATGATCGCGGCGATCATCGCGGCCGCCGCACCCATCGCGTCACGGCGCACGCTCATCGGCGTCGTGCCCGCATGCGACTCGAAGCCGGTCACCGTGACGTCGAGTTCGTAGATGCCCTGCACGCCCGTCACGACGCCGATCGGCAAGCCGGCCTGCTCCAGTACCGGCCCCTGTTCGATATGCGCTTCGAAATATGCCTTCGGCATCTGGCGCTCGCGCGCGGGGCCGGCGAAACCGGTGCGCTCGAGTTCGTCGCGCAGCAGCGCGCCCGTCTGCATGCATGGGCGATCGAGTGCGTAGCCGAGGTCCAGCGTGCCCGCATAGACGGCCGAGCCCATCATGCCCGGCGTGAAGCGCGAGCCCTCTTCATTGGTCCACGCGACGACGTCGATCGGATGCCGCGTCACGATGCCATGCTCGTTCAGCGTACGAATCGCCTCGAGGCCCGCGAGCACCCCATACACGCCATCGAAGCGGCCGCCGAGCGGTTGCGTGTCGAGATGGCTGCCGCACGACACGGCCGGCAAGCCGGGTTCCGTGCCCGGCCGGCGCGCGAACACGTTGCCGATCGGATCGATGCGGATCTCGCAACCGGCTTCCTCGCACCACGCGATGAAGCGGCGCCGGCCCCGCGCGTCGTCGTCGCTCAGCGCGAGCCGGCAGCTGCCGCCCTGCGCGGTTGCGCCGATCGTCGCCATCTCCATCAGCGAATCCCACAGCCTTTGCTGGTTAACGAGAATCATCGTGACCGCTCCTGAAAAGCACCGAGCATATACACTCGATCCAATAAGAAAAATCCAAGATTTCGTTGTGGACGATAAATTTTCCTTGTCACCCGGGGTTCCGTCCGGAACCCCGTGCCTGCTTCGCATCCGGATCGCTCACTCATGAAGCTCAAGCAGCTCGATGCGTTTCTCGCGGTCGCCGAGCATCGCACCATTCGCGGTGCGGCACGCGCGCTCGGCGTCACGCAACCGGCCATCAGCAGTATCGTGCGCGAACTCGAACAGGAGCTGGGCGTGCCGCTCGTCGTGCGCAGCGTCAAGGGAATCGCACTCACCGATTACGGCAGCGCGTTCGCGATTCGCGCGCGGCTGATCGTCGAGGAAATCCAGCGCACGCGCGACGAAATCGAACAGTTGCGGCTGGGTACGACGGGGTCGGTGTCGATCGCGGTCAGTCCGACGGTTGCGCTGACGATCCTGCCGCGCGCGTTTGCCGCGTTCACGCGCGACCTGCCCGGCGCGACGCTGAACGTCGACGACGCGTTGACCGCGACGGATCTCGCGCGGCTGCGCGACGGCTCGCTCGATTTCATCGTCACGCATCAATTGGCCAACGCCCTGCCGGACCCCGACGAATTCGCGAGCATTCCGTTGTTTCGGACGGCGTTCGCGGTCGTCGCGAAAAACCGGCATCGGCTCGCGCGCGCCCGTTCGTTGCGCGAGCTCGCCGATGCGCAATGGTGCGTGCCGCGCTACGGCGAAGGCGGGGACGACCTGATCCGCTCGATCTTCGTGCCGTTCGGCATCGACGTGCCGAAGCGCGTGGTCCACTGCCCGTCGTTTGCGGCGACGCTCGGGCTCGTGTCGCAGACGAATGCGCTCGGCGTATTCGCGCGACCGCTCGCCGATGTCGAGCGCAAGTCGCGCGGCATCGTCGTACTGGATCTCGCCGAGCCGATGCCGGCGTTGACGGTCGCGATCGTGATGCGGCGGCATGCGTTGCTGACGCCGGCCGCGCTGCACTTCATCGAATGCCTGAAGGTGGCGTCCGCCGCCGTGAAGGGCACGGACGCCGCATGACGCTCAGCGCACGTGCACGCCGCGCAGCGCCGTCAGCAACGCGATGAGCCGATCGATGTGCGCATCTTCCGTGCGCCACGACGACACGCTGATCCGGAACGCCGGCCGCCCCTGCCACACGGTCGCGCCGAACCACACGTCGCCCGATGCCTGCGCGGCTTCGAGGATCGCCGCGGTTTCGTCGTCGGTGCCGGCGCGCACGAGCACCTGGTTCAGCACGACGCGGTTCAGCACGTCGTAGCCGGCCGCACGCAGGCCGTCCGCGACCCGCGCCGCCTGTGCGCAATGCCGCTCGACCATCGTCGCCACGCCCGCGCGGCCGAGCGCACGCAACGCAGCCCACACGGGAATGCCGCGCGCCCGCCGCGAGAATTCGAGGTTCAGATTCTTCTGCGCATCCTGTGCGCCGCTCAGGTAGACGGCATCGCTGTTCATCGCGGTGGCGAGCGCGGCCGCGTCGCGGCAGATCACCATCGCACCGTCGTACGGCGTGTTGAGCCACTTGTGGCCGTCGGTCGTCCAGCTGTCCGCGCCGTCGATGCCGTCCGTCAGCGCGCGCTTCGACGAGGCGCGCGCCCACAGGCCGAACGCGCCGTCCACGTGCACCCATGCGCCGGCCGCCTTCGCGGGCGGGATCAGCGCCGCGAACGGATCGAATTCGCCGGTGTTCACTTCGCCGGCCTGCACGCAGAGGATCGTCATGTCGTCGAGCGGCGGCAGCTGGGCCGGGTCGATACGGCCGTGCGCGTCGACCGGCGCGACGACGATGCGCTTCATCCCGAAGCCGAGCACGCGCAGCGCCTTCTTCACCGTGATGTGCGCGAGCGCGGAGATCACGACCTTCACTTCGGGCGCACCGATCAGCCCGTCCTCGTCGATATCCCAGCCCTTGCGCGCGAGCAGCGCGCGCCGCGCGGCCACCAGCGCGACGAGCGTGCAGGCCGTCGCGCTCGTACCGAACCCGACCGCACTGCCTTCGGGCAACGCGAGCGCATCGACGACCCAGCGCGCGGCCTGGCGCTCGATCGTCGCCGCGACCGGCGAATTCGCGTACGACGACGCGCACTGGTCCCACGCAAGCATCAATCGCTCGGCAGCAGCGGCAGCCGGGAGCGCCGCGCCGATCACGAAGCCGAAGTAGTTCGGGCCGTTCGACGCCACCGTCGCGGGCGTGCCGTGCTCGTCGAGCAGGCGCAGCACGTCGTCGGCCGGGCGGCCCGCGTCGGGCAGCGGCTCGTCGAATGCGGCGAGGCCGGCCAGTGCGGCCGCGTCGGGAAACGCGCGTCGCTCGCCGGTTGCGGCCAGATACGCATGCGCGCGCCGGTCGGCGTCGGCCAGCAGTGCAAGTTCGTCCATGTCGGTTGCCTCGGTGGGAATCAGAGTTGCGAGAGATCGTGGCCGAGCTGCTGCAGCGCGCCGTCGATCCGCTTGTAGTACGTGAACTTGCCGACGCGGGTCGCCCGCACGAGCCCGGCATCCGCGAGGATGCGCATGTGGCGCGTGGTCGTGGCCGGCGCGATGCCGAGCTTCTCGGTGATGTACGTGCAGCACACGCCAAGCTCGTCGAAGTCGCCGTGCGGCTGCGGCGGGAAATGCTTGCGCGGCTGCTTGAGCCAGCGCATCACGGCCAGACGGCTTTCGTTGGCCAAAGCGCTGATACGGGTAACGTCGTCCATGGGGATGCGGGTTCGTTTAACGTTTTGAATATTAGCTAAATGACGAAATGTGGGCAATCGGTTTGACGGACGATTTCAGCTGGTGATGGGGCGTGCACCGATGCCGCATCGACACGCGATGCAAGCGCAACGGAATCGCTGCTTCAACGTTGCGCGGCAGCCTGGATAGCCTGCGTTACGCCGCAGTCAGCGCCTGCACGAGCCTGTCGATCAACGCGCGCACGCGCGTCGGCTGCGCGGCACTGCCCGGATAGACGATCTGCAAGTCGACGTCGCCCGGCGAGAAGTCGCGAAGGATCTCGACGAGCGCGCCGGACGCCAGATCCTGCTCGACATCGACCAGCGACTTCAGCGCGACACCATGCCCCGCGATGCACCACGCGCGCA
Source organism: Burkholderia sp. BCC1999 (assembly GCF_905339975.1). Classification (NCBI taxonomy): domain Bacteria; kingdom Pseudomonadati; phylum Pseudomonadota; class Betaproteobacteria; order Burkholderiales; family Burkholderiaceae; genus Burkholderia; species Burkholderia sp. BCC1999. The sequence continues at coordinate 84,967 of NZ_CAJPHP010000013.1, forward strand.
CGAGCGCACCGTCGTTGGCCACGCGGCGGCCGCGCACCATCACGCGCTTCGGTTCGCCATCGATGCTGAACGGCCAGTCGGCATACAGGTCCGGCCCGAAACGCATCACGATGCAGTCGTGAGAAGCGAGATCGTCCGGATGCGCTGGCGTGCCGTGCGCGGCGAGATACGCGGGCGACGCGCACACCACGCGCCGTGCGCGGCCGAGCGAACGGCTGCGCAGCGAACTGTCCGCGAGCGTGCCGCGGCGAATCGCGAAATCGAGCCCCTGCCCGACGAGATCGACGTAACCGTCGCCGAGATGCAGGTCGACCGTCACCCCCGGGTGCTCGGCCAGGAACGCATCGACGACAGGCACGACGCGCTCGCGCCCGAGATCGGCCGGGGCGCTCAGTCGCACGGGCCCCGACAGCGTTTGCACGCCCAGCCGCACACGGCTTTCGAGTTCGTCGGCTTCGGCCAGCAGGCGCCGCGCGCCGTCGACGAGCGTGCGGCCCTCGTCGGTCAGGCTGATCGCGCGCGTCGTGCGCGTGAGCAGCGCCGCGCCGTAGTGGCGCTCGAGCGCCGTCAGCCGCTCGGATACCGTGGCCGGCGACAGCCCGACCTCGCGGCCCGCCGCGGCCAGCCCGCCCTTCTCCACGATGCGCAGGAACAGCGCGAGGTTGTCGAGCAGCATTGTTCGCCCCTTCCGAAGGATATTTTCGAAATCTGACCAATTATCCGAAATATCCGCAAGCGATACAGTGTGGCAACGCTCGGCGTCACGGCCGCTCGCCCCGGGCACTACGATCATTCAAAGGAAACCCGCCATGGAATACCGCACCCTCGGCCGCTCCGGCCTCAAGGTTCCCGTCCTGAGCTTCGGCGCCGGCACGTTCGGCGGCACCGGCCCGCTGTTCAGCGCATGGGGCAACACGGGCGTCGACGAAGCGCGCCGCCTGATCGACATCTGCCTCGAAGCCGGCGTGAACCTGTTCGACACGGCCGACGTGTATTCGGACGGCGAATCCGAGCGCGTGCTCGGCGCCGCGATCAAGGGGCGTCGCGACCAGGTGCTGATCTCGACGAAGGCGGGCCTGCCGACCGGCGACGGCCCGAACGATGCGGGCACGTCGCGCGCGCGGCTGGTCCGCGCCGTCGACGACGCGCTGCGTCGCCTCGACACCGACTACATCGACCTGCTGCAACTTCACGCGTTCGACGCGGGCACGCCGGTCGAGGAAGTGATGTCGACGCTCGACGATCTCGTGCGCGCGGGCAAGCTGCGCTACATCGGCGTGTCGAACTTCGCGGGGTGGCAGATCATGAAATCGCTGGCGGTGGCCGACCGGCACGGCTGGTCGCGTTACGTGGCGAACCAGGTGTACTACTCGCTCGTCGGCCGCGACTACGAATGGGACCTGATGCCGCTCGGTGCCGACCAGGGCCTCGGCGCACTCGTGTGGAGCCCGCTCGGCTGGGGCCGGCTCACCGGCAAGATCCGGCGCAACGCGCCGCTGCCCGAAGGCAGCCGCCTGCATGAAACGGCCAGCTACGGGCCGCCGGTCGACGACGAGCGCCTGTACGACGTGGTCGACGTGCTCGACGCGATCGCGGAGGAAACCGGCAAGACGGTGCCGCAGATCGCGCTGAACTGGCTGCTGCAGCGGCCGACCGTGTCGTCGGTCATCATCGGCGCGCGCAACGAGGAACAGTTGCGGCAGAACCTCGGCGCGGCAGGCTGGGCGCTGACCGATGCGCAGGTCGCGAAGCTCGATGCGGCGAGCGCCGTGGAAGCGCCTTATCCGTACTTCCCGTATCGCCGGCAGGCAGCGTTTGCGCGGCTCAATCCGCCGATGCGCGGGTAAAAAGCGGCCGCGGCGACGCGGCTGCGTGGCTGCGTGGCCGCGTACCTGCGTCAGGCCGGCACGCCTGCGTGGCCGAGCCGCACGACCTTGTCGGCCGCGCCGATGATCGAGCACCGATGGGTGATCGCGATCACCGTGACGTCGCGGGCGAGCAGCCGCACGTGCTCCATGATGTCGTGCTCAGTCGCTTCATCGAGCGCGGAACTCGCCTCGTCGAGAAACAGCACGGTCGGGTTGCCGCATCATCACGATCCTGTTGCGCGGCTGCTCGACCGTTGGCCGTGGCACCATGAAATGCAGTCGTCATGGGCCTACCCGTGGTGCCGCGAACTTCCTATCGTAGAGACCTGCGACGCGCCGACCGGATCGGCAGCGCGCGCCCTTCTCATCGAAAGGTCTGCCCACATGAACGCCAACAACACAGGACTGACCGTACGCGCGGTCACGGAAAACGACTACGAGCAGTGGCTGCCGCTGTGGGACGGCTACAACCGCTTCTACGGCCGCTTCAACGACACGGCCCTGCCACTGCGCATCACCCAACTCACGTGGTCGCGCTTCTTCGACGGCTACGAGCCCGTTCATGCTTTCGTCGCGGAACGTGACGGCAAGCTCGTCGGGCTCGTGCATTTTCTCTATCACCGCAGCACGACGCACGCCGGACCGACCTGCTACCTGCAAGACCTGTTCACGCTCGACAGCGAACGCGGCAAAGGCGTCGGGCGCGCGCTGATCGAGGCCGTGTACGACGCCGCGCGTACGCACCGCGCCGAACGCGTGTACTGGCAGACACACGAGACGAACCACACGGCAATGCGGCTCTACGACACCGTCGCGGACAAGCCGGGGGCCGTGCTCTACCGGAAGGAGCTGTCGCGCTGAGCTGAGCGGCGAGCCGTGCCTAAGCGCCACGGCTCGTTCGCCCCGCCCGATTGACGGCCATGATCCCTCCCGGGAACGGCCGCTTCGGCAAACTTGGTAGCCCCGGGGCTACCGATTCACCCCACCGGCCGCGCCTTGATCCACAGAAACAGCGGCACGCGCGCCCACTGCTTCAACTGGTCCGTATCGGCCTGGTCGGGCGGCGGCTCGCGCAGCGACACGATCGCGAACCCGGCTGCTTCCAGTGCCTCCATGTACGCCTGCAGCGGCAGCGACCAGCCTGCGAAATGCATCGACAGCCCGTCGCGCGTTTCCACGTCGTCGAAGTGCTCGCGCCCGAAATAGCTTCCCTTCAGCACGAACGGTGCATCGGGTTGCGGCCCCGCAAAGCCACCCCGATCGCGGAACGGATGCACGAGCGAGACGAACAGCAGCCCGCCCGGCTTCAGCACGCGGCGCGCCTCGTTCAATGCGCGCTGCATGTCGTCGAGATCCATCAGCACGTTGTACGCCATCACGAGATCGAAGCTGGCCGCGTCGAATGGCAGCGACGCCGCGTCGGCCAGCTCGTAGCGATGCGCGGAATCCGCGTGACGCGCGGCGTCGAGCATCGCGGGCACCACGTCGCTCGCGGTCACGTCGTAGCCGAGCGCCTTCAGCTCGCGGCTCACGCGGCCTTCGCCGCAGCCGATCTCCAGCGCGCGGCCGGTGTCGCGGCCGATATAGGCCGCGAGCCCCGCGCGGTATTTCCAGAACGCATCGTGCCCGGGCTTGCCGGCCCAGTCGATCCATTGGCCGGCGACCTGCGCCCAGTGTTCGGTGATGGCTTTCGTGTCGGTCATGCGCGCTCCCGCCCGGTGTGCGTCGTTGGCTCAGGATGCGCATGGTAAGCCGAAGCGGCGAAACACGTGAGCAAGTCGCGCCGCGTCGCCGGTTTCCGTTTCCGGCGGCGACGTTCTACAGTGACATAAAACAATCCGCGCATCCGTGCGTCGTTCCCGCCCGGCGATGCGCACCCGATTCCGAGGACATCCCATGCCGAGCATCCTGGCCGCGCCCGCCAACCTGCCCCCGAGCCCCGTCGCGGCGCAAACGCGCATGGTGCACGACGTCGCGACGCTGAAGCCGTCCGACTACCGTTCGGCGGACGGTGCGTCGTGGGTCATCTCCACCCTCACCCCGGCCGCGGACAGCGGCGCAAACGTGACCGGCACGACGTACTTCGACACCGCGAAAGGGCAGACCGTCCCGGTGCCCGATGCGCGCCGCCGCTATGCGAATCGCGGCACGTGGCAGGTCGTCGCGAGTTCGAGCCCCGCCGTGCCCGCCACCGGCCGCTACGACTGGCTGACGCTCGCCTGGCTGCCGATCAACCGGCGGCCGCTGCCGCAAACGCCCGAACACCTGTATTCGCCGTTCATTGGCGGCGGCACGATCGTGTATCGATGGAATCCGGCGGCGGAAGGCGGCGAGCAGTTCGGCAACGTGCGGATGATCTTTCCGGAATGGACCCGGCAGGTGGCCGATGCGTTGCGGTCTGCGCCGGCAGCGATGCCATCTGGCGCGCCTGCCCTCGACCGACTGAAAACGGACCGCAACCCGATGACCGCCGTGCTCGATTTCGGCGATGCGCTGCGCGAAGAGCCGGTCGAACGGATCGACACGCGGCTGCCTGCGTTGCTGCAGGTAAATGATCTGCATGAGCTGTCGGCGCTCGTGTTCCTGTGCCTGTCGGGATCGCGCGCCGAAGACCGGCCGCGCCTCGTCGAAACGATCGACGCAGCCATCGCAGGCACCGATGACCAGGCGCGCCTGCTGGCAATCGCGTACGGTGCGTTCGCCGCAGGGCGGGCGCAGCCGGTACCGTTCCGCGACCAGACGCTGACCGTATTCATCAACGACGTGTTCGGCGTGCTGAAACGTCGTACGGCGGCACTCGGCGTACCTGCCGGGGAAGGGACGCCGTGGTATGAGTTCTTTACGGCGTACCGACTAGGTGAATCGGCATCCGGCAACGGCCAGTAATCGCCCGTCAATAGACGTCACCGCGAAAGTAACAGCGAATCTCCAGCGCCATTCATCACTCGCCGCGCATTGTCTCGGCGATTCATCGGTGTACAAACACCGCGACGCATAAACACCGAAGCGATTTTCGATCGATTGGACGATATGCATCGGAGCGCGGCCGCAACCACCGACCGCCACAAGGCATTCCCCCCCCCCCCGCACGCATGACGCTAAAAAAGCGGCCGCTCGCGGGGGAGCGGCCGTCAAGGAGAGATCCCTGTTCGGGATACCGGCGGACACCACTCCGAGCCGGTGTATCTATTGTTGTGGAAGCATCCGCGACCGACCATCAGCCCAGTCTGATTCGCGTTTCGTCTGCATGAACGTCGCGCAGTCTCGAACCCAGCGCGCGCATCCGAATCCGCAATACGCCGTTACGTTCTCAAAGGGAACCCGCATTCGCGGCAGCCAGTCGAAACGCCGCACGCCTGTCGACGGCTTCGTCGCCACGGCGGACAATCCCTCCATCTGCCCCGCACCGTTACATCCAACCTGATCCCTTCATGCTGAGCATCGGTCCCTTCTCGATCCGCGTCGTCGCGGTAGCCGTCGCCGCGTTGCTGGCGTGGCTCGTCGCGCGTGTCATCCAGCGCCGCCCGCCCGACGGCCATCACAAGACCGCATCGAGCCTGATCCTCGACGTGCTGCTGCTCGGGCTGCTCGCCGCGCGCATCGGCTATGTCGCGCAATGGTGGCGCGACTACGCGGCCGCGCCGCGCTCGATCGTCGCGCTCGGCGACGGCGGCTTCGACTGGCGCATCGGCATCGCAGCCGCACTCGTGTTCGCGGGCTGGCGCCTGCGCCACCTGCCAGCACTGCGTCGCCCGGTGATGGGCGGCATGCTCGCGGGCCTCGCCGCATGGGGCTTCGCGCAGGGCACGCTCGCAACGTTGCAGCACAGCGCGCCGCCGCTTGCCGCGTTGCAGCTCGAAGCGCTCGACGCCACGCCGGTGCCGGTGCAACGCTTCGCGGGCAAACCCGTCGTCGTGAACCTGTGGGCCACGTGGTGTCCGCCGTGCCAGCGCGAAATGCCGATCCTCGCGCAAGCGCAGCAGGATCATCCGGGGATGACGGTGCTGATGGTCAACCAGGGGGAAGACGCGCAAGCGGTGCGCGCGTTCCTCGAACAGAAAGGGCTGCGGTTCGATCACGTGCTGCTCGACCGCACGCTGCACGCGATGCAGGCCTACGGTTCGCGCGGGCTGCCGACGACGCTCTTCTTCGATGCGAAAGGCAATCTCGTCGAATCGCACATGGGCGAGATCACCGCCGCGCGGCTGAAGGACGCCGTGGCGGACCGCTTCGGCCAGTAACGCACGTCGGCCGAAAGGCAACCGCATCACTTCGTCACATCCGCGCCTCGACCGCGGCGAGCCGGGCCGGGAGATGTTCCAGCAGCGCATCGACGGCGGCCCGCACTTTCAGCGGAAGATGCAGCGTGTACGGCCATACCGCGTGAATCGGAAAGATCACGCCCGCCCGATCGGGCAGCAGCTCCCGCAACGTGCCGCCGCGCAGCGCATCGCGCACCAGCCAGTACGGCAGCCACGCAACGCCGAGATCGGCAACGGCCGCATCCATCAGTGCGCTCAGGTCGTCGGACAGCAGGCGAACGGCGGGCTGCAATTCGACGCGCTGGCCGTCGACGATGACGGGCCAGCGATGCACCTGGCCGAAACGCGTATAGGCCAGCGCCTTGTGCCGTTCGAGTTCTTCGTAGGTCGCGGGTTCACCGCAGCGGCTCAGGTACGCCGGCGACGCGCAGAACGCCATCCGGTGCTCGCCCAGCGGACGCGCCACCAGGCCGCTGCTGTTCGGCAACTTACCGACGCGCACCGCCAGATCGAAACGCTCTTCGACCAGGTCGACGGAGCGATCGCTGAACGACAGGTCGAGATCGAGCTCGGGATGCGCCTTCGCCAGTTCGATCAGGATCGGTGCCACGCAAAGATGACCGAAGAGCGTCGGCATCGACACGCGCAAGCGCCCCTTCATCTGCCATTTGCCGGTTTCGAGCAACGCTTCGCCCGCCTGGATCTGCTCCATCGCGCGCAGGCAATGGTCGTAGAACATCGCCCCTTCATCGGTCAGGCTCTGGCTGCGCGTCGTCCGCTGAAACAGCACGACGCCCAGCCGCTCCTCGAGACGCGCGATGCTCTTGCCGACCGCGGACCGCGTGATGTGCAGCTTGTCGGCGGCCTGCGCGAAGCTGCTCGCTTCCGCCACGGCGACGAAGACGTCGAGGCCCTTCAGGTTGTTTCGCATGCGATTGAGGACAAATACGCTACACAGTGCGTCGATCTTATCGCTTTTGGCGATAAAAAGTGAATGATAGGATCGATTCCAGTCTTTACTTTCGCAATGGAGCCCCCCGCATGGCCCGGATCCTCGTCCTCAAATCCAGCATCAACGGCAGTCAGTCGCAAACTGGTGCGCTGATCGACACGTTTCTGGCCGAGCGCCAGGCCAATGGCCATGCCGACGACGTGATCGTGCGCAATCTCGTCGACACCGACCTGCCGATGCTCGACAGCGAACTGTTTCACGCGCTGCGCGGCGCGGCCAACCCGAGCGAGCGCGCGCAACGCGCCATCGTGTTGTCCGACGAACTGATTGCCGAGCTCAAAGGCAGCGACCTGCTGCTGATCGGCGCGCCGATGTACAACCTGAACGTGCCGACGCAGTTGAAGAACTGGTTCGATCTCGTCGCACGCGCACGCGTGACGTTCCGCTACACGGAGACTTACCCGGTGGGCCTCGTCGAAGGCGTCGGCGCGATCGTGTTCAGTTCACGCGGCGGCGTGCACGTCGGCCAGGATACGGATGCGGTCACGCCGTACCTGCGGGCCGTGCTCGGCCTGATGGGCATCACCGATGTGGAATTCGTCTATGCGGAAGGGCTCGACGTGAAGCCGCACGGTGTCGAAGCCGGACTGCAAAACGCGCGCCGGCAGATGGAAGCACTGCACGCGTAACGCGTCAGTCGCGGCCGGCAGGAAGCGCGACACCGGAATCCGACACATCCGATAGGCCCGGCAAAGCACCGTCCGTACACTCGGACGCATGATTTCAGCCATCCAGACCTCCTAAGACGCGGTGCGCGATGCCGTCACGCAGTGTGCGCGGCGCCCTTCGTTTCTTCGCAGGCTCGACGTCGCGGTGCTCGCGCTGCCGATCTTCCTGCTGCTCGTGTCGCAGACGGTGCTGATGGTCGCGTACGCGGTGTTCGTCACGTACCGGCTGCCGGGGCGCAACTACGACGCGGCCGTGCTAGCCGCCGGCCATTGCGGCTTCGGGCTCGGTGCAACACCAGTGGCCGGCGACTCACCGCGAACCGCCGGGAGGCCCCTGCACCGTCGTACGTCAGATACTCCGCTGATTCACCCGCTTCGACAGCGCCTCCGCGCTCTCCTTGCGCTCGCTGTACCGGTCGACCAGATAAGGCCCGACATCGCGCGTGAGCAACGTGAACTTGACCAGTTCTTCCAGCACATCGACCACGCGATCGAAATAAGCCGACGGCTTCATTCGCCCAGCCTCGTCGAATTCCGCGAACGCCTTCGCCACCGACGACTGGTTCGGGATGGTCAGCATGCGCATCCAGCGCCCCAGCACGCGCATCTGGTTCACCGCATTGAACGACTGCGACCCGCCGCTGACCTGCATCACCGCGAGGGTCTTGCCCTGCGTCGGCCGAACCGCACCGATCGACAGCGGAATCCAGTCGATCTGCGCCTTCATGATCCCGGTCATCGCGCCATGCCGTTCCGGCGAGCACCACACCATGCCTTCCGACCATTGCACCAGCTCGCGCAACTCGACGACCTTCGGGTGGCTCTCCGGTGCATCGTCGGGCAGCGGCAGGCCGCTCGGATTGAACACGCGCACCTCGGCACCCATCGCCGTGAGCAGGCGCGCGGCTTCCTCGGTCAGCAAACGGCTGAACGATCGCTCGCGCAGCGAGCCGTACAACAACAGGAACCGCGGCGGATGCGTGGACGGCGACGCTGGCCGCAACTGGCCGGCATCCGGCACGCGGAACGATTCGGTGTCGAGTTGCGGCAGCTCGTTCGGATAATCAGACATGCTTGTGTTCCGTTTGATTGCGATGAATCGCGGTGTCGGTCTTACTCATGCGAATGGGCTTTCCCGTTTTTTCAAGCACACTCGTACCAGCCTTTCGACCGGTTCACGACGCGCACCACCAGCAGCATCACCGGCACTTCGATCAGCACACCGACGACGGTCGCCAGCGCCGCGCCCGAATGAAAACCGAACAGGCTGATCGCGGCCGCGACGGCCAGCTCGAAGAAATTGGACGCGCCGATCAGCGCCGACGGGCACGCAATGTTGTGCTTCTCACCCACCGCGCGATTGAGCCAGTAGGCAAGCGCCGAATTGAAGAACACCTGGATCAGGATCGGCACCGCGAGCAGCGCAATCACCAGCGGCTGCTTGAGAATCGCTTCGCCCTGGAATGCGAACAGCAGCACGAGCGTCGCGAGCAATGCGGCGATCGACCACGGGCCGATCTTCGCCATCGCGGCGTCGAATGCGGCCGGCCCCTTGACGAGCAGCCGCTTGCGCAACACCTGCGCGATGATCACCGGAATGACGATATAGAGCACGACCGACGTAAGCAGCGTCGCCCACGGCACTGTGATCGCGGACATGCCGAGCAGCAACCCGACCAGCGGCGCGAACGCGATCACCATGATGCTGTCGTTCAACGCGACCTGCGACAGCGTGAACAGCGGATCGCCGCCCGTCAGCCGGCTCCACACGAACACCATCGCCGTACACGGTGCGGCGGCCAGCAGAATCAGTCCGGCAATGTAGCTGTCGATTTGCCCGGCCGGCAGCATCGGTGCGAACAGATGCCGGATGAACAGCCAGCCGAGGAAGGCCATCGAGAACGGCTTGACGAGCCAGTTCACGACGAGCGTGACGCCGATGCCTTTCACGTGCTGACGCACTTCGTGCAATGCGCCGAAATCGACCTTCACGAGCATCGGGATGATCATCACCCAGATCAACAGTCCGACCGGCAGGTTGACCTGTGCATATTCCATCCGGCCGATTTGCTGGAACACGCCCGGCAGCAACTGGCCGAGCGCGATGCCGGCGACGATGCACAACGCTACCCAGACGGTCAGGTAGCGTTCGAAGAAATTGATGGACGGCTTGGCGACAAGCTTGGCTGCCGGAGTGGCGTCGGACGTGTTCATGGGACGGATATCAATCTTGAAATCGCAGTCGGCGCGCTTGCGCTTCGGCAGGCCGCCGCCATGCGAATGATCAGTTTCGCGAAATGTCGATCAGCGCCGCCTGGAGTTCGGCATCGCTCATGCGATCGAGCGGCAGCGCCAGCAATTGCAGCATCCGGTAGCCGATCGCCTCGCGCGTGAGTTCGAACGCGACGCGCTTCCCGTCGTCGTCGCCCAACGCATTCGACGGATCGGCATAACCCCAATGCACTTTCACGGGGCTGCCGGGCCAGTACGGGCAGGTCTCCGCTGCGGCGCTGTCGCACACCGTGATGACGACGCGCATTTCAGGCGCGCCGTCGCCGACGAACTCGTCCCAGCTCTTGCTGCGGTAGCCGTTCACGTCGATACCGGCGTTCGTCAGCGCTTCCAGCGCGAACGGATTGAGCCTGCCGCTCGGCGCGCTGCCGGCGCTGTATGCGCGCACATCCTTGCCGAGCTTCGCGGCCCAGTGATTGAGCATCCCTTCGGACAGCACGCTGCGCGCGGAGTTGTGGGTGCAGAGGATCAGTACGTTGGTGGTCATGGGCGAGGTGCGCGAACGCGCGTCAACAGGATTGCGTACCCGACGTCGAACACGCGGACATCGGCGAGCACGGATTGCCGCCACAGCAGTTCTCCGTGAGATAGGCCAGCAGGCCGTTCATCGTCGCGAAGTTCGCGCTGTAGATGACGAAGCGGCCTTCCTGCCGGCTCGTAACGAGCTCGGCATGGGCCAGTTCCTTCAGATGAAAGGACAGCGATGACGGGGGCACATCCAGCAGCGTGGCGATCTGCCCCGCGGGCAGGCCCGGTGGCCCGGCCTGCACGAGCGTGCGGAACACGGCGAGGCGGGATTCGTGCGCGAGTGCCGACAGCGCGGCGACGGTCTGATTCGTTTCCATATTTCGATAATAATCGAAATATGGAAGAATAAAAAGCCGCTTCGACATGAAGCGGCGAGCACGCAATGACCCACGAACGGGGAGCGAACCCAAACGGCTGCGTCAGCCGATGAACCCTTCCCACGCCGGCAGTCGCGCGCTCAACGACGCGTCGCGTACTCCGCGATGCGCGATGCAGCGCCTACGCGGCCAACAGAACGGCATCGAACCCGAAGCACGACCTGCCGCACGACACGCGGCTCACGGCCGCGAAAACACCATCACGCGCCCGTTGACACGCTGGAGCTTGAGCCAGCCCATGTCGGCCGTGAAACGCAGCTGCTGCAGCGTGAAATCGAACGACGCGTGCTCGGCGGCGCTCACGACCGCGTTGGCGATCCAGCGAATCAGCGCCTTCCCTTCCTCGGTCGTCACGCTGCCGTTCTGGACACCGTAGAAATAGCGATTCCCGGCGTTGACCTCGTTCTGCAACTGCATCCAGTGCCCCGGCAATCCCGGCAAGGTCCTGAACAGGTCGGCGACGCGCTGCGTCGTGAGACCGCGCGCCCACAGCGCGCCGTTCGCGGCCGGCCGCGCCAGGTTGTGGCGGTCCGCCGTCTGGGCCTGCCCCTTGATATCGCCCCGCAGGGCATCGTCCTTCGACATGACGCATTCCTCATGGTGATGGGCGCGGGAAAACGGGCCCCGCGCGCGCCGCTTGCACGATACGCCCGTTAGGCGAAGTCATCGCCTGTCAGGTTTATCAGGCTCGCGTCACGCCGGCTCGCTCATCACCGCGCAGCTTACGCGACGGCCTTCACGGCACGCGCCACGTCGAAGAACGTCGCCTGCGCCGCGTCGTCCGCGCGCGCATACGCGCGGTTGACGCCGCTGATCACCGCGCAAAAGCAGGCGGTGACGCGCAGCGCCGTCGCACCGCTGGCTTGCGCAACGGTTTGACGTATCAATGTCGCGAAACGCCAGAAAGCTGATCGGAAACAAAGCCGTTATCGGCAAGCGCCTGCAATACACCCCGAAGCAGAAAGCTGTTCGTGAAGCCGGCCATATACGTGCGTGCGCCCTCGGCAAGCGGCTGAAGCATCTGGCGCTCAACGAGCTTCTTGATTTGATACGTCCGTTGAGTAGAAGACATGCCCGGCAATGCGTCAGCGAGATCCGCCGACTTTACTTCACCGAGCTTCACCGCTTTCAGCAACACGCCATACTCCAATGGCGTGATTAGACGACGCTCGCGAGCATAAGCAAGGGCCGGTTCCAGGATATAGCGGGTCAGGTAGTCAAAATCCGCCAACCGGTCCACCTTCCTGAGTTCATCCAAAATGCCCTCGAGAACGTAAACGCACCATACCTCGAGTCCCTCGTTCGTTCCCGCGTCCGCCTCCGCAAGCATGGCGTAGTAACGCTCGCGGTCATTGCAGAAGACCGCTGTCGGATTGAGGATACGATCACCTCCGGAGTGAACTCGAAACCCGTACTTGATCAGCATTGCGTGCGTCAATAACCGCACGACTCGACCGTTACCATTCGAGAACGGATGTATCCAGCCAAAACGATGATGTGCAAGCGCGACCTTCATCAAGTCATATTTGGGCGGATCGTCACCATTGATGAAATCGACGAGCTCGTCGATGTACTCCGATACAGCGATATGTTCGGGCGGAATATGGTTCGACTTGCTGATGCGTACTGGCCCTGTCCGAAATGCGCCTGGTGTGCGATCGCCTTCTCGCTCAAGATCCGAGACCGCAATGTGATGCAACTCGCGAATAAAAGAGGCCGTGATGGGTGTCTCGCGATTCACGGCATCCTCGGCGAATGCCATCGCCCTCTCGATGTTGGCGATTTCTTTCAGGTGATCACTGGCACTTGCCGTACCTTCGATCCGACTCTCGACGTAGTCCGCGAGCGTCGTGTTGTTCCCCTCGATCCGTGCCGACCCCAGGCTCTCCATGATGTGGAAGATGCTCTTCATCTGGTAGTACAGCGCTGGGGGCGTCGTGCCCGATATCTGCAACCTTCTGAGATGCTCCAGTTCGGTCAACACGTCAACCAACGGGGAATCGAAACCAGGGTTCAGCACTCGCAGATCATGGTGGACAAATGTAAGCATGATTCACTTTACGTTATCTAGACTTCACGTGATAAGGAAGTGTATCACCTGCCCGCAAACGCCCGCCCAGCAAGGACCAAAACAATTGGGGCCAGCAAATTATATTGAATCGCCCTTCGCGCCCTTGTGCAAATTCGAGCGCCACGATCGGAAGCCGCCTTGTGGCAACGCGGGCCACGTAGCGACAACATCGATGCCCGCGGCCGCGCCGAACTCCGCCAGCGCGACCGTCACCGCCTCGCTTACGCGACGGCCTTCACCGCAGGCTGCGCGGCAAAAAAAGTCGCCTGCGCCGCGTCGTCCGCGCGCGCATACGCGCGATTGACGCCGCTGATCACCGCACGGATCGACGCGGTCGTCAGGTTCGCGTCGATGCCGACGCCGAACGCGCTGCCGCGCACGCCCGCGCCGGCCAGTTCGGCGATCGCGATCGCCTTCGCATCGGCGCCCTGAGACAACGCGCGTTCCTCGTAGTGCTGGATCCGCAGCGGCGTCCGCAACGCGTGCATCAGCGCGTCGAGCGGACCGTTGCCTTCGCCGCGCAGCACACGGCGCTCGCCGTGCACATCCGCGGTCAGCACGATCGTCTCGCGGCCGTCGCGCTCGGTCAGCTCGTGGCCGACGTAACGCAGCGGCTCATCGCCTTCGACATATTCCTGCTGGAACAGCGACCAGATCTGCGCGCTCGTCACCTCGTGCCCGCTGTCGTCGGTCAGGCGCTGAACGGCCGCGCTGAAGTCGACCTGCAGGCGGCGCGGCAGCACGACGCCGTAACTCTGCTCGAGCAGGTACGCAATGCCGCCCTTGCCCGACTGGCTGTTCACGCGAATGATCGAGTCGTAAGTGCGGCCGACATCGCTCGGATCGATCGGCAGATACGGCATTTCCCAAACGGCGTCGGGTTTTTGCACGGCGAAGCCCTTCTTGATCGCATCCTGATGCGAGCCGGAGAACGCGGTAAACACCAAGTCGCCGACATACGGATGGCGCGGGTGGATCGGCAACTGCGTGCATTCCTCGGACGTGCGCGCGACTTCGTTGATCTGCGAGAAATCGAGACCCGGATCGACGCCCTGCGAGTAGAGGTTCAGCGCGAGCGTGACGAGATCGACGTTACCCGTGCGTTCGCCGTTGCCGAACAGGCAGCCTTCGATGCGGTCTGCGCCGGCCATCACCGCGAGTTCGGCTGCCGCGACTGCCGTACCGCGGTCGTTGTGCGGATGCACGGACACGATCAGCGCATCGCGGCGCGCGAGGTTGCGGTGCATCCATTCGATCTGGTCCGCGTAGAAGTTCGGTGTGCCGACTTCGACCGTAGCAGGCAGGTTCACGATCGCCTTGCGCTCCGGCGTCGGCTGCCAGACGTCGAACACGGCGTCGCAGACTTCCTTTGCGAAATCGAGTTCGGTCGACGTAAAGGTTTCCGGGCTGTATTGCAGCGTGAAATGCGTGCCGGTCGCGGCGTCGGCGAAGCGCTTGATCGTGCGCGCGGCGTTCACCGCGAGTGCCTTCACGCCGTCGCGGTCGAGGCCGAACACGATCTTGCGGAATTCCGGCGCGGTCGCGTTGTACAGGTGCACGATCGCGCGCTTCGCGCCGCGCAACGACTCGAACGTGCGCTCGATCAGGTCGTCGCGCGCCTGCGTAAGCACCTCGATCGTCACGTCGTCGGGAATGTGCCCGCCTTCGATCAGTTCGCGCACGAAGTTGAAGTCGGTCTCGGACGCCGACGGGAACGCGACCTCGATCTCCTTGAAGCCGATCGCGACCAGCATCTTGAACATCCGCATCTTGCGCGCGGCGTCCATCGGCTCGAACAGCGACTGGTTGCCGTCGCGCAGGTCGGTGCTCATCCAGATCGGCGCCTGCGTGATCGTGCGCGTCGGCCACGTGCGGTTCGGCAGGTTGACGGGCGTAAACGGTCGGTACTTCGTCGCGGGGTTCTTCAGCATCATGGTGTTCGGTCCTCGGTCGGTTTGTCGGGAAACCGCGTCGCGGCGGCCTTCAGCGGGAGAGGCCGGCTGCGCGCGCAGCGGTGACAGCGATGAAACGGCACAACGGCAAAGCGGTACGGCGAACGACGGCATTGGCGGTTGAGCGACCGGGACGGAGCGGAGCGATACGGAAAAAAGACGAACTCAGGCGCCGGTCGACAACCGGGGCCAGGTCGGTGATACGGGGGAAATCTGGCGCTTCAGGAAAGAAGCAGATGGAAAGCGCGCAGCCGCAGACCCAGCCCGGAGAAACGGGCTAGTAGTCGTAGCGAGAAGAGGGACTGGGCGGCTTGCATGGCCGGAATCAAATCACAGGGTGCACGCTGCTGTCAACCTGGCCCGCGGGAATCGTGCGGCGCGGTGGCGCGCAAAATCAGTCCTGTCCGATAGGCGGGGCCGTGTCCCCTCGATATGCTGCACGGGTGTAGCACCGGTGAGGTCCTGTTCAAGTTCGGCATGAGTCGGCCCATCCTCTTCGCCGGTCGCAGCCCCCCTTCCCCTTGCAATCGGGCTTCGGTGTGGGCGTTCGACGGTGGCCGGTGGGCGCGGCCACGACCGAGATGCTGATGTTGAAACGACAACGCTGCCATATGCGAACGCCGAGCGTCTGCTCCGAAGCCCAATTGTCCTCCGCCCCCCCGCCTCTCTCCCCTCAGGTACGACCACGCATCGTTCAAGAAAACGATACGCGCATCGATATAATTTCCCGAATACGTCGAAAATCAATTAATTAACCATACTTCATTAAATCGATTAACCTTGATTTTCGATTTACTGAACAATAACGATTCCCGTTCGAATATTTTTTTATTTATTTTTCGCCATGCTTGGTACGTCGCGTTTCAAACGGCAAACGTTTGCGCGACAAGGCTCACGCCTTATCCAACACTCCTCAGGAGGCAAGCATGGCCGACTCTCAAACGTCTTCCAACCGTGCCGGCGAATTTTCGATTCCGCCGAATACCGATTTCCGCGCGATTTTCTTCGCGAATGCCGCCGAGCAGCAACACATCAAGCTGTTTATCGGCGACAGCAAGGAACCGGCCGCCTATCACAAGCTGACGACGCGCGACGGCACGCGCGAAGTCACGCTCAATTCCGGCAACGGCAAGCTCCGCTTCGAAGTGTCGGTGAACGGCAAGCCGTCGGCCACCGACGCGCGCCTCGCGCCGATCAACGGCAAGAAGTCGGACGGTTCGCCGTACACGGTCAACTTCGGGATCGTCGTGTCGGAAGACGGCCACGACAGCGACTACAACGACGGCATCGTCGTGCTGCAGTGGCCGATCGGTTAAGTCGCCACCTCACGGACTGACCGACGACCGCCGGGCCGCGCGTACATGGCGTCCCGGCGGCAATGCATCACATCGCGAAGCATTCCGTTCAAAGCCGTTTCGCTTTCAGGAGACCACCATGCCTATCCTTTCGGCATCGATCAACAGCGCGCCCGTCGTCACATCCGAAACCTACGTCGACATCCCGGGCCTGTATCTCGACCTCGCGAAGGAAAACATTCGCGACGGCAAGCTGCTCGTCACGCTCAACGTACCGACGCCGTACGCAACCGGCAACAACTTCCCCGGCATCTATTTCGTCATTACGACCAACAAGGGAATCGTCGCGGACGGCGCATTCTCGTACTTCTCCAAGGTGCCGGAGAATCCCAGCCGCATTCCGTTCACGCTCGTCGTCGCGATCGACGTTGCCGACGGTCACACGTTCGTGAAAGGCCAGTGGAAAAGCGTACGCGGCAGTGCAATGCATATCGATTCGTTCGCGAGCCTTTCCGCGATCGGTGACCCGGCCGGGCAATCGTCGTCGCACGACAGCGGGAATCAGGGTACCGAAACCGGCAGCGGCAACACGGGCACCGGCGGCGCCGGCAACATCGGCGGCAGCGGCGAACGCGACGGCACGTTCAACCTCCCGCCGAACATCAAGTTCGGCGTCACCGCACTCACCAACGCGGCGAACGACCAGACGATCGACATCTACATCGACGACAACCCGAAACCGGCCGCCACGTTCAAGGGCGCCGGCGTACAGGACCAGAACCTCGGCACGAAGGTGCTCGACTCCGGCAAGGGGCGCGTGCGCGTGATCGTGACGGCGAACGGCAAGCCATCGCGGCTCGGTTCGCGGCAGGTCGACATCTTCAAGAAATCGTACTTCGGGATCGTCGGGTCGGAAGACGGCACGGATGACGACTACAACGACGGCATCGTATTCCTGAACTGGCCGCTCGGCTGATCGATCGGCAATCACGACACATCGCAATGGCGACGGGGCCATCCACACATTGCGAATCGTTCCAGCAGTCCCATGCTTTGCTCCGCGCGCAGCACGATGACCACCACTCACCGGCAGCGCGACGCGAGATATTCCATTCAGACGAGGACGACATGTCACAACCGTTTACCCATGACGATCTGTATGCGCTGCTGCAACTCGCCGGCAACGACGCCACCGCCGTACAAGCCAACGGCGACCAGGCCGTGCTCGACCGGATGCGTCAATTCATGACCGCGCAACTGGTCGAGAAACTGCAGCAGTACGACGTTTTCGTCGATATCGCGACAATCCCGTACAGCTTCGATGTCGGCAGTTGGCAGAACAAGGTAAAAACCGATGCGGCAGGACAAGTCGTCGCCTGCACGGTAACGTGGGCCGGCGCACCCGGCGTGCTGCCCGGCGCGGCGGCAAAGTTCGGTGTCGGCGCGGTGGTCAACTATTTCTCGAAAGCGACGCCGCAACCCGCGCAGCCGGATCCCACGACGACCGGCGGCGGCGAACGCGACGGCATCTTCAACCTGCCGCCGAACATCGCGTTCGGCGTGACCGCGCTGGTCAATTCATCTGCACAGCAGACGATCGAGGTCTTCGTCGACGACAACACGAAGCCGGCCGCGACGTTCCAGGGCGCCGGCACGCAGGACGCGAACCTGAACACGCAGATCGTGAACTCGGGCAAGGGGAAGGTGCGCGTGGTCGTGACCGCGAACGGCAAGCCGTCGAAGATCGGCTCGCGTCAGGTCGACATCTTCAAGAAGACCTACTTCGGGCTCGTCGGGTCGGAGGACGGTGGCGACGGGGATTACAACGACGGCATCGCGATTCTGAACTGGCCGCTCGGTTAAGTCGCAGAACCTGTTGATCATCGCCACGCCGTCTGGCGTGGCGATGGGCGTTGGCACGGCGCAACCGCCTGTCCCGATGCATCCCGCTGCCGTGACGCAGCGAAGCCGTCGATCCCGTGCGGCAAGCCCGCAACGCTTGCACGCGCAAGAACGATCAAATGCGCAGGCCACCGATACCATATAGTCCGCCCGACACCCTCATTGGCATGCCATGAACCCGGTAGGAAAAGCACTCTGGTTGATCGAAACCGAACTGGACAGGGAACTGACGCTCGACAGGATTTCCGCCGGTTGCGACATGTCGCGCTTCGGCTTCTCGCGCCTGTTCTCGATGAATACCGGCTGGCCGGTGATGCGCTATGTGCGGTCGCGGCGGCTGACGCGTGCGGCACGCGCGCTGGCGCAAGGCGCGCCGGACATCCTGCACGTGGCGCTCGATGCCGGCTATGGCTCCCATGAGGCGTTCACGCGCGCCTTCCGTGATCTCTTCGGCATGACACCCGAGGACGTGCGGACACGGCGCACTCTCGACGGGTTGTCTCTGGTGGAGCCGCTTCGCATGAAAGAACTGAAGATCATCGACGTGATGCCGTCACGCTTCGAAACCGCCGGCAAGAAGTTGATTGCCGGCATGAGCGACCGCTATACGTTTGAAACCAACGAAGGGATTCCGGCGCTCTGGCAAGCGTTCATCCCATACATCGGCACCCTTCCCGGCCAGGTCGGCGACGTGACGTACGGCGTGTGCTGCAACCCCGATGCGGACGGCAGCTTCGAATACATCGCGGGCGTGGAAGTCACGAGCCGCGACCGGCTACTCGCGCCGTTTCGCTGGGTCGAACTGGCGCCGCAGCGGTATGCGGTGTTCGAACACGCCGGGCATATCTCGACGTTGCACCAGACCTTCTACAGCATCTGGAACGGCTGGCTGCCGACGTCGGGATTCAAGGCGGTGGACGCGCCCGAGTTCGAGCGCTACAGCGGCGACTACGATCCGGCAACGGGCGTCGGCGTGCTGGAAATCTGGTTGCCGGTCGAACCTGTGGCGTGAGTGACATGCGCTGACCGGCCGGTCAACGCATCCCTGCCCTTTCAATCACCACGCCCACCGCACGCCCGCATTCCCGGTGATCGTGCGCTGGTGCTCGCCGCCGAGATTCGTCAGGTAGCTGACCGTCGCATATACGCTGCCACGCTTCGTCAACTGCGCGACGAGTCCCGCGCCGATCTGCCCGGCCGTCTGCCCGACCTGCGTGCCGATCGTCGTCGCGCCGCCGAACGTCGTCTTGTCGTCACTGCCGAACGAACGCAGCACGTTCACGCGCAGGTACGGCTTCCAGCTCACGCCGTTCGAATCGAACGCATATTGCAGGCGAGCGCCGATCCGGCCGAGGAACGTGCTGCCGTTGTTCCACGTGACATCCGACACGCCGTCGTTGAACTTGTCCAGCGACAGGTACTGCCACACCAGTTGCGCCTGCGGCTCCAGCGTCAGCCCGTAACCGAGCGCGATCGGGAAGCCCGCTTCGACCGAGCCGGTGAACGCGTTGCCGTTCGTCGAGCCGCTCACGTTGTCGCTCGAATGCGTGCGCACCGTGAGTGCACTGCCCATCACGACCGCATCCGTGTACCAGCCGCCCGGGCCGATATGCGTCCAGTAGCCGCCGAGGTTGTACGCATTGACCTGCAGCGAGCCGACGCCCATGTCCTGCTGCGCGAGCGCGAAGCCGCTCACGTCGCCGACTGCGCGTGAGAAGCCGAGGAAGAAGCCGTAGTGGTTGCGATGGCCGCCGGCAGACGTATCGGCGTAGAGATCCTGGCCGACCTGCATCCCCCATAACGTGCCGTCGAACGACGGCGTCACGTCGCCCTTCTGCTTGATGTTGCTGTTGCCGCCCCACACGCGAGCCCATGACGCCGGTATCGAACCGTTCTCGGCCAGCAGGCCCTGTTCGCCCTGCCGGTCATGGAACGTGTCGATCTGCAGCAGGCCGAGCTGGCGCGCGACGGCCGGCGCTTCCGCGTACAACGGCACTTCGGGGCGATAGACCGGTTCCGGATTGCCGCCCGAACCCGCGTGGTCGACCGCATCGACGATCGATTCCGGCGTGCCTTCGGCCGGCGTGATCGGCGGTTCGGTCGGCGGCGTCGGCTGGCCGGGCTCGACCACGGGCGGCTGCGGTTTCGGTGGCACCGTGTTGCGCAGGTACCAGCTGTCGCCGGTGCCGTTCGCCGCACCACCTTTCGCGAGGAAGTACGTATAGGCGCCCGCGCTCACCGTCCCGCCGGTCAGCGAGAACGCGCCCGCACTCGTGGTCGCGCCATTTGTCGCCTGCACGACCTGGATGCCGTCGCCTGTCGTCTGCGCGCCTGGGCCGCCGACGTTCGTCACCTTCAGCGTGCTCGATCCGCTTGCGGTGCCGCCCCTGACAACCAGTTTGTCGGATGCCGCGCCGTCGCCACCCAGGAACGTGTTCATCGCGATCGTCGCGTTCTGGCCGACGTAGTTGCCTGCGACCGTTAGCGTGTTGCCGATGCCGCTGCCGCCGAGTTGCACGAGCCCCGCGTTGGTCAAGTTGCCGTTGATCTGGAAATTGCCGGTTGTGCCGCTCGCGAGGCTCGCCAGTGCGTTGGCCACCGAGATCGTGCCGTTGTTGGTCACGTTGCCCGTCACGCTGCCGTAGCCGCCGAGCGTCGCGCCCGATGCAACCGTTACCGGCCCGCCGCCGCCCAGCGCGGCCGAGGCGCTCGTGCCGTTGCCGACGATCACGGTGCCCGCATTGACGTTCGTGCCGCCCGCATAGCTGTTCGCCCCGTTCAGCGTCAGCGTGCCGCTACCGAGCTTCGTCAGCGATCCCGCACCCGTGATGCCTTGCGTCAGCGTCGAGTTGAAGCTCTGCGTGTCGATCGTGCCGTTGTTCGCTGTGATCGACACCGCGCGGCTCGATGCGAGGTTGAATGCACTGCCGATCTGCAGCGTGCCGCCGTTGAACGTCAGGCTTCCCGACGATGCGCCGAGCGCGTTGTCGGCCGCGGCCGACAGCGTGCCCTGCGTGATCGTCGTGCCGCCCGAATACGTGTTGCCGCCGGCCGCTGAAGGCGTGACCGTCAGCGTGCCCGCGCCGGTTTTCTCCACCGCGCCCGAACCGCTGATCGTGCCCGTGTACGTACCCGCGCTGTCCTGCTGAAACCGCACGAGCCCGTTGTCGGTGACGGATAGCGGCAGGTTCGACGCATTCGCCTGCAGCGTCGCGCCCGCGTTGACCGTGGCGACGACCGACGCAGTCGTCGTGCCGAGCGTGCCGGTGAGGTTCAACGTGCCGCTCTGCACGAGCGCGGTCGAGAACGTCCCGGTGCCGGCCCACGTCCAGTCGGTGCCGGCCATCGTCAGGCTCTGGAAGTTCGTGAACGCATTCGACGCCGTGCCCGTGCCTTGCAGCGTCACCGTGTTGGTGCCCGCGCCGCCGTTCGCGGTGCCGACGATCTGCGAACCCGTCTGCAGGATCAGCGTCACGTTGCCGTTGCCGCCCTGGATCGCGGTGCCGCCGCCGCCCTGAATCAGCCCGGCGTTGGTGATCGTGGTCGCGCCATTGGTCGAGCGCACGCCGATCCCGTTGTTGCTGATGATCTTGCCGCCGGCCTGGTTCGTGATCGTCGCGGTGAACGAGCTGCCGAGCGTGTTCGACACGACCGCGTCGACGCTGCCGCCGCTCGTCGCGGTGCCGGTCGTCTGGATCGTGCCGCTGTTGACCAGTGTGTCGTTGTTGCCCTGCATGTAGACGGCCGGCGCATCGCGGCCGTTCGACGTCAGCGTGCCGCTGTTGGTGATCGTGCCGTTGCCGCCGAGCAGCGACGCCGCGCGCGCATTGTTGCCGGACGTCGTCACGGTGCCCGTGTTGACGATCTGGTTGCCCGACGCGCCGGGGTTGCTCTGCCCCCATGCGGCCGTCATCCCGTAGGAATTGTTGCCGGTGGTCGTGATCGAGCCGTTGTTGACGAGCGTGTTGTTGTTGCCGTTCGCGGCCATCCCGTCGTTGTACTGGCCCGTCGTCGAAATCACGCCGGTCGCACCGTTGGTGAGCGTGTTGCCGCTGTTCACGCCGAGCAGCACCGCGCCTCGGTTTGCGACGCCCGTGCCGTTGCCGGACATCGACAGGTTGCCGTTGTTGGTAATCGCGCTCGACGTATCGACGGAGAACGGTGTCGGTGTGGACGTCAGCACATAGCTGCCCGTGACGGTCGAATCGAGATTGATCGTCACATTGGTGCTGCCGGCCGCGGCCACGACCGACGGCGCATTCGCGCCGGAACACGTGACCGTCGTCCCGCTGCCCGGCGCGGTGGCCGAGCATGCCGCATAGGCGCCCACCGGCATCGCGCCGGTCAGGATCGCCATCCCACCCAAACCCAGGTTCCGCGTCTTTCTTTTCATCGTTCCGCTCGCTTTTATTGGTGACGTTATTGCAGCAAACCGGTGCGTGAAACGGGTTATATCACCTGCCTTGAAATAATCGCAAGATCCGATGGCGTGATATCGGCAATCACGCCTTGATTAATTTCGGAGCGGGAAATAAAGAAAGCGGAGTTTCCGCTGTGCAGCATATGAAGGCGTGGCGAGCGCCACAGCCGGATCAACCGAATTGCCGGTTGAAATTGCCGGATTTGCCCAACGCGTTGAAGGGGATCGCGCCGCATTCCGAAGCAATCGGAAAATTTGACGCAATTCGATGGATAGTTGGCAGCGCACATGCCTCGCGCCATTCAGTGATGTTGCTTCGCACGATGACCTGTCATTCAAACGCACGCGCATTCCGGATAGCAACGCGGCAGCGACAGACAACGAGTGTGCTCGATAACGCAATGCCGGCCGTGAAAACCGGCGTCCGGGTAACGATCAGCCCGCATGCGACGCTGAAGGCTTCGACATCGCAACCGGTTGTGTCCACGTGGCCGAAGCGAGCTGCGTGCGCGCCTCTCGCGCCACGCGGTTGAAAGCGACACACTGCTCGCCCTTCAGCTTCGCCATCTTGGCCGTCTGCACCAGCGCGATCGGATCCACGAGGCGGGCATGCCTGCGTACCTCGACGTGCAGATGCGGGCCAGTGGCCGTCCCGGTGCTACCGACGGCGCCGACTCGCTGACCGCGCACGACCCGCATGCATGCATTCGTGCGAACCATCGCATGACGTTTGCAGTCGAAGGCTGCCTGCGCGCGAACCCGTGCCTGCCCGAACGCGGCGGGACCGCCGCGTATCGCGCAACCTGTCACCCAACCGGAATCCCGTATGTTTCTCGATCAACTGCACCCGGAACGCTGGACGTTCCTGTGGAACGCGCTGTCCACCCTTTCCCTCAGGCTGTGCGCCGCACTGGCGCTGCTCGTCGCCGGCTGGTGGCTGTCGAAGCGTATCGGCAACTGGCTGAACCGGCTGCTCGCGAACAAGGAGCGTGTCGACGACACGCTGCGGCCGATCCTCTGCGACGTCGCCGTGTGGGGCATCCGGATCGTCGCGATCGTCGGCGCGCTGTCGCAGCTCGGCATCGAAACCGCGAGCCTCATCGCGGTGCTCGGCGCAGCCGGTCTTGCGATCGGGCTTGCGCTGCAGGGCACGATGCAGAACATCGCGGCCGGCATCATGCTCCTGCTGCTGCGGCCGTTCAAGGTCGGCGATTACATCGACGGCGGCACCGGCGTCGCGGGCACCGTCGACGAGGTCGGGCTCTTCATGACGCGGCTCACGAAGCCGGACGGCATCTGCGAGTACGTGCCGAACAGTGCGCTGTGGGGCAGCTCGCTGCGCAACTACACGCGCAATCCGACGCGCCGCCTCGATCTCGAAGTGGAAGTGTCGGTGCACGACGATATCGATCGCGCGCTCGACGCGCTGCGGGCGCTGGCCGTGGCCGACCCCGACGTGCTGCAGGATCCCGCACCGGACGTGATGGTGATGCGCTTCGACGACAGCACGGCCATCGCGAACATGCGCGTTTGGACGCACACCGACAAGTTCTGGGCGATGCGCTGGCGCCTTGCGCGCCAAGTACGCAAAGCGCTCGCCGATGCGAACTGCGTGTTGCCAATCCGCACCCGCGAGCTGCATATCGTGCACGATGCGGAGTCGCAACGTAGCGGCTCGCGCGTGCATACATCGTAAGACGTCCGGGCGTGGCGCCGCACATCACGCGCGGCGCGCCCGAAAACAGTAACCGGCCGGCAGCGGACGCGCCCGGCCTTCAACGCCAGCACGGCCGCGACATCGAACGCCACGCCGCGGCACACATGGGTTCCGCTCCGATTTCCTGCCCGGTCCGCCTGCAAATCAGACCCGTCTGATTCACTGCGCGATGTCACGTCGCGACAATGGTCATGCCGGACGAAACGGTCATCCCCTCCCGCACCCTGTAGCGAACCTCTCCGCTCCCTGCCGCCCTTCGAGGGCGGCGTTTTTTTGCCTGCTGCCTCGACGCGTCGGCATCCAACCAGGAAACCGAAATGAACGCACGCGCGACCGTCCTCTGCCGACGCGGCGACCAGATCCTTCTGGTCCACTGGAAGCAGCGCGACGCCAAGCCGCGAGCTCGCATATTTTTTTCGCCATTCACGCATCCGGATACTCGCCAGGCACGTAAATGCTGAATCGGCGGGCCCCGAGATCGTGGCCGCGTGCCCGCCCCAACGCGAAAGGGATCAGGATACGATGGCTCACGCATCAGATATCACCCCGGATTCTTCAGACAACCGACTTGGGGACACCGTGCACACGAGAGGCAACCCTGCGTTCGACGGCAGTCGGCCGACCGGCGAATCCGAGCGCCGTCGCCGCGAGGAACTGAACCAGTTCCTTCTCGACGTCGCCGCCGGCGATCAGGACGCGTTCGGCATCCTTTACCGCCGGACCTCCGCGAAGCTGTTCGGCATATGCCTGACGATCCTGCGAGATCGCGGTGAAGCCGAGGAGGTGCTGCAGGACGTCTATGTCACGGTATGGCGCCGGGCGGCGACGTTCGATCCAGCGCTGGCCAGCGCGATCACCTGGCTCGGGGCCATCGCGCGCAACCGGGCGATCGACCGGCTGCGGCGCCATCGTGAAGTCCCGGTCGACGAGTCGACGATGGAAGAGACCGCCGACGAGCAGCCGTCGCCCGCCGCGGTCGCCGAGCACAGCGAGGCGAGGCGCCGGCTGGAGTTCTGTCTGGAAAACCTGCCGGCCGCACAGGGTAGCGTCGTGCGCGAAGCGTTCTTCGCGGGGGCGACCTATGCGGAACTGGCCGAACACCTGCGCGTGCCGCTCGGCACCCTGAAAAGCTGGATTCGGCGCAGTTTGATCCAACTCAAGGCATGCCTCGAACGATGAATACCCCACTCTCCAGCCCGAACGACATCCGTTGTGCCGAATACGTGCTGGGCGTACTCGACGGCACGGAGCGCAGGCGAATCGAGCAGGCGATGCAACTCGATCCGCAACTGGCCGCGAGCGTCCTGCGCTGGCAAAACCACCTGATGCCGCTGAACGACGACATCGTCGCGATCGAGCCCGCGCCGCACGTCTGGAAGCGCATCCAGTCCGACCTGGGATTCGTGCTCGCCATGCCGTCCCGGCCGCGCATCAGCTTCTGGAACAACCTGAGCGGGTGGCGCTGGATCGGTATCGGTTCGAGCGTCGCGGCGCTTGCGCTCGCCGTGCTGGCCGTTCTGCCCGTCCGCGAGCAAACCGCCGCCGGGCCCGGCCAGGACGCGTACAAGGTGGCAAGCCTCGTACGGAACGGCGGCGGCGCCGGTTGGACCGTGACCGTCGACGTCGAGCGCGCGCGCATGGTGATCGTGCCGTCGAGCGATACGCCGGTCGCGGCCGATCGCTCGACGGAACTGTGGCTGATTACGCCGGATGGACGGCCCGCGTCCCTCGGCCTGATCGCCGCCGACCGGCCGACCGTCGTGCCGTTGCCGCGCGCGGCGCTCTTCTCGCTGAACGCTCGCGCGGTACTCGCCGTGTCGCTGGAACCGCATGGCGGTTCGCCGACCGGGCAACCGACCGGGCCGGTGCTGGCAAAGGGCGCCGTCGGCGGCGCATGAGCGGGTCTGCCGGGCGAGCCGCCGTCGCGGCTCGAAGTATCTCTGTCACGGATGCATCCGCCGCCCCGTTCCACGCGTATCTCCGTTTGCTTCCAGCCGGAAGCATCGATCTTTCGGGAGAACGCAAATGGAATTCCGCAACAAGTCGAGCATGGCCGCCACGCTGCTTGCCCTCGCGATCGCGCTAGGCGCCACCGCGCCCGCCGCGATGGCAGATTCGATGTCCGGCGACAAAACCGTGGAGGTCGGCGGCGCCGCCATGTATCCGTCGAAGAACATCATCGAGAACGCGGTGAACTCGAATGATCACACGACGCTGGTCGCGGCCGTGAAGGCCGGCGGGCTCGTCGATACGCTGTCGGGCAAGGGGCCGTTCACGGTCTTCGCACCGACCAACGAGGCATTCGCCGCGCTGCCGTCCGGCACGGTGCAAACCTTGCTGAAGCCGGAGAACAAGGCAACGCTGGTCAAGGTGCTGACCTATCACGTCGTCCCCGGACGCATCACCGCGCACGATCTGGCGATGGCGGTCGACCAGGGCGGCGGCAAAGCGACGCTGAAGACGGTCGAGGGCGATCCGCTGATAGTCAGCAAGGACGCACGGGGCTGGGCCATCACCGACGACAAGGGAAATGTCGCGCACGTGACGATCGGCGACGTCATGCAATCCAATGGCGTCATCCACGTGGTCGACACCGTGCTGTTGCCCTGACGCCAGACGGCAGGCCGGGAACGGCACGCGACGCGACACGACGTGAATCCGTCACGCGCCTGCCGTACCGTTCCCGATGCGGGTCGCCCGCGTGCGTCGCGCCACATCGGTCACATCTTCACAATATCCAGCAGCGCCTTCTTTCCGCTCTTGTACGTGAACACCGAGATCGCGCCGTGCTTCAGGTCGCCCTGCGGCGTGAAGCTGGTTTCGCCGATCACGCCGCGATAGTCGGTGGCCGGCATCGCGGCCAGCACCTTCGCCGGGTCGGTCGAATTCGCGCGCTTCATCGCGTCGACGATGATGTAAACCGCGTCGTACGAGAACGGCGCATACACCTGCATCGGCTGGTGATAACGCGCTTCATAGCGTTTCGCGAACGCCGCGCCGCCCGGCATCTTCTCGAGCGCGATGCCGGCCTCGGAGCACACGACGTTGTCCGACGCTGGGCCCGCTAGCTTCGGCAGGTCGGTCGAGCACACGCCGTCGCCCGCGAGGATCTTGGCGCGCATGCCGAGCTGGCGCGCCTGCTTCGCGAGCGGGCCGCCCGTCGCGTCCATTCCACCGTACATGATCGCGTCAGGGTTCTCGCCCTTGATCTTCGTGAGGATCGCGCGGAAATCGATCGCCTTGTCGTTCGTCGCGTCGCGCGACACGACCTTCATCCCGGCCGATTTCGCAGCCTTCTCGAACTCGGTCGCGAGGCCCTGGCCGTACGCGGTCGAATCGTCGACCACGGCGACCGTCCTGATGCCCATGTTCTTCGCCGCATACATCGCGAGCGCCGGACCCTGCTGCGCATCGGTCGCGACGACGCGATAGGTCGTCTTGAAGCCCTGCTGCGTGTACGTCGGGTTGGTCGCGGCCTGCGAAATCTGCACGACGCCGCCATCGCGATACACGCGCGACGCCGGAATCGACGTGCCCGAGTTGTGATGGCCGACGACGCCGACGACCTTGTCGTCGACGAGCCGCTGCGCGACCTGCGTCGCGGTGCGCGGATCGCCCGCGTCGTCCTGAGCGTCGAGCTGCAGCGTGACCTTCTTGCCGCCGATCGTCAGCCCCTTCGCGTTGATTTCCTCGACCGCGAGGCGCGCGCCGTTCTCGCTGTCCTTGCCGAGGTGCGCGATCGCGCCGGTCAGCGGTGCGACGTGGCCGATGCGCACGACCTCGTCAGCGTGCGCCGGCAATGCGGACAGCACACTGGTCAGTGCGGCCGCTGTGGCAAGTGTCGTTTTCTGATATCGATTCATGGTTGTCTCCTTCCTTGTCGCGCTTCGTTCGTGTTCGGATACGTCGTTCGTTGAAGGTCATGCGACGCGCTCACGCGCGCCCTTCGAAACCCAGCAGTACGTTCACCGCGTTGATGCCGATCTCGTCGACCATGTAGCCGCCCTCCATCACGAACAGCGTCGGCAGGTTCAGGCGCGCGAGCGATTCGCCGATCCGCAGGTAGTCGGGCGAACGCAGCTTGAAATGGCTGATGGGGTCGTGCTCGAACGTGTCGACACCAAGCGACACGACGAGCAGGTCGGGCGCGTGCTTCGCGATCGCGGCCGTGGCCTGGCCGAGCGCCGCCGAGTAGGTGTCCCACAGCGTGCCCTTCGGCAGCGGCAGGTTCAGGTTGAAGCCTTCACCGGCCCCCGCGCCGCGTTCGTCCGCATAGCCGGAGAAGTATGGATACGACACCACCGGCTCGCCGTGCAGCGACGCGAACAGCACGTCCGGCCGCTCGTAGAAAATGTCCTGCGTGCCGTTGCCGTGGTGGAAATCGACGTCGAGCACCGCAACTCGCGCGGCACCGCTTGCAATGCCGTGCTGCGCCGCGATCGCCGCGTTGTTCAGGTAGCAGTAGCCGCCCATGTACTCGCGGCCCGCGTGATGGCCGGGCGGGCGGCACAGCGCGAACGCCGCGCGCGCACCGCCGCCCGACAGCAGGTCGGCGCCCGTGAGCGCCGAGTTCGCGCTCGCGCTGACCGCGTCCCACGTGCCGGCGTTGATCGGCGCGCCGGCATCCATCGCGAAGAAGCCGAGCTTG
This sequence comes from Burkholderia sp. BCC1999, assembly GCF_905339975.1. NCBI lineage: Bacteria > Pseudomonadati > Pseudomonadota > Betaproteobacteria > Burkholderiales > Burkholderiaceae > Burkholderia > Burkholderia sp. BCC1999. Next base: position 113,979 of record NZ_CAJPHP010000013.1, read on the forward strand.
CCGTCGATGAAGTCGGGCAGCGCGGCCGAGGCCGGCATCGCGCGCACCGGCCACACGAGCGGCAGCGCCTGGCAGGTGCGGCCGGTCGCCGTCCATTCGTCCCACGCGCCGGCAAGAAAGTCGACGTAGCGCCGGCTGTGCGCGCCCGCGTAGCTCGCGCGGTCGAACGCACGCGGCGCGATCACGTCGCCGAGGCCGGCCGCGCGGACCTGCGCCAGCACCGTTTCGGCGCGAAGGGGGTTTTCGAACGACTCGGTGATCGCGCCGTCCTTCAGTTCGACGCCGCGATGCAGGTGGTGATCGCTGCTGTAGACCGTGAGCATGGTTGACCGTTGCAGGGATGACTAGGGGAAAGGGGTGGCAACAGTTTATTGACGCCAGCCGGCAATAACTTTGCTTTCCACCTCTTCGTTTCGTACAATTTTGAGAAATCTGTCTACAGGACACCGGATATGAGCAAAAATCGCGCTTCAGTTGAACTGGACGGTGTCGACCGCGCGATGCTCCGCCTGCTGCAGGAAGACGGCGCGCTGTCGAACGCGACGCTCGGCGAGAAGCTGTCGCTGAGCGTCACGCCGTGCTGGCGCCGCCGCAAGCGGCTCGAGGACGAGCACGTGATCACCGGCTACCAGGCGAACCTCGACCGGCGCGCGCTTGGCATGAACGTGTTCGCGTTCGTGCAGGTCACGTTCAACATGCATTCGGACCAGGACTCGGATCACTTCGAGGAGGTGATGCGGCGTCACGACGAGGTCACGTCGTGCCACAAGATCACCGGCGCGGCCGACTACATCCTGCAGGTCGTCGCGGCCGATCTCGATGCGTATGCGGAATTCGTCGAGCGCGTGCTGAGAAAGCAGGCCGGCGTGTCGTCGATCCAGTCGAGCCTCGCGTTGCGCGAGGTGAAGTTCTCGTCGCGCGTACCGGTGCCGGACGCGTGATCGTTCTTGAGTTCGCGAGTTCATGCGCCCGCGCACGGGCATCCGCTGTCGTTCGTCATCCCATGGAGCGCTACCCGATGAAACCTTACCTTCCCTCCGCGTCGTTCGCCGCCGCGATCGCTTGTGCATTCGCGTTGAGCGCCTGTGCGGCGCAATCGTCCGCACCGGCCAATGCGCCGGCCCCGGCCGATACCTCCGCGCAAGCGGCCCCGCCGATGGTCGGCGGCGATCGCGATGCACACGGCTGCATCGGCTCGGCCGGCTACGCATGGTGCGAACGCACGCAGCAATGCGAGCGTCCGTGGGAACTCGCGAAAGCGCATGGCTTCGCGAATTCGGCGCAGGTCTACGAGCAGTTCTGCCGAAACGGCGGAGCGAAGTAAAGTGATTTGATGTGAACGGGTCGCGGTGCAACGCCGCGACGCCATGACCTACCGGCGCGGTGCGCGGTGTGCCCACCGTGCACGTTTCGCCGCGCTGACTCCCGCCGGTTTTCCCGCGCCGCGCACCACCATTCCGGAAACCCGGACACTCAAAAAACCCCACGAAAACAGGGACATTCGGCGTCTGCGACACGTTGTCCGAGTTCGGTTATATTACGCGCCCCTTGCCACCCCGCCCCCGCAAAAACGCGTCGCGCGCGGCTCCTTTCCACGCATCCTGAAGCGCTTTCCGCCGAGGCTTGCCACAAGGGCCCGGGCGCGTTGCGCACCCACGCGACGCAGGCGCTTGCCTGCCTGCGGGAGGCCGATCCGAAGGTGTCCTTCCGAACGGCTTCGCGTGCGCAAATGCAACGGCGCACAGCACCGATCCGGAATTCCGGATTCGCGGTCCGGATCTCCGGATCCGTGTTTCGGCGCAATGGAAACGCACGCCGGGCGGCATGGCAAACCGATGCATCCAAGTTGAAAAAGGGATCTGCTGTGATCAAAACGTTACGGGTAATACTGTCGGCGCTCGCGCTGTGCGTCGCGACATCGTCCGCGCACGCCGCCGATACGAAGAAAGTCGACGTCCTGCTGGTGGGCGGCGGCATCATGAGCTCGACGCTCGGCGTCTGGCTGCACGAGCTCCAGCCCGACTGGTCGATGACGATGGTCGAACGCCTCGACGGCGTCGCGCTCGAAAGCTCGAACGGCTGGAACAACGCCGGCACCGGCCATTCGGCGCTCGCCGAACTGAACTACACGCCGGAGAAGGCGGACGGCAAGATCGACATCTCCAAGGCGATCGAGATCAACGAGTCGTTCCAGATCTCGCGCCAGTTCTGGGCATGGCAGGTCAAGCAGGGCGTGCTGAAGAACCCGCATTCGTTCATCAACTCGACGCCGCACATGAGCTTCGTATGGGGCGACGACAACGTCCGCTTCCTGAAGAAGCGCTATGAAGCGCTGCAGGCGAGCCCGCTGTTCCGCGGGATGCAGTATTCGGAAGACTACGACCAGATCAAGCAGTGGGTGCCGCTGATGATGGAAGGCCGCGACCGCAACCAGAAGGTCGCGGCGACGTGGACGCCGATCGGCACCGACGTGAACTTCGGCGAGATCACGCGCCAGTTCGTCGGCTACCTGAAGACGCAGCCGAACTTCACGTTGTCGCTGTCGAGCGAAGTGCGCGAGATCACGCGCAATGCCGACGGCACGTGGCACGTGTCGTGGGTCAAGCTGCACTCGGATGAACCACCGCAATCCGTCGACGCGAAGTTCGTGTTCATCGGCGCGGGCGGCGGTGCGCTGCACCTGCTGCAGGCATCGGGCATCCCCGAAGCGAAGGACTACGGCGCGTTCCCGGTCGGCGGCTCGTTCCTCGTGACCGACAACCCCGACGTCGTGAAGCAGCACCTCGCGAAGGCGTACGGCAAGGCGTCGGTCGGCTCGCCGCCGATGTCGGTGCCGCACCTCGACACGCGGATCATCGACGGCAAGAAGATCATCCTGTTCGGGCCGTTCGCGACGTTCTCGACCAAGTTCCTGAAGAACGGTTCGTACTTCGACCTCGCCAAGAGCACCAACCTGCACAACGTCGCGCCGATGATGCGTGTGGGCGTCGACGAATTCCCGCTGGTCCAGTACCTCGCCGGCCAGCTGATGCTATCGGACGACGATCGCTTCAACGCGCTGAAGGAATACTTCCCGAACGCGAAGAAGGAAGACTGGCGCCTGTGGCAGGCCGGCCAGCGCGTGCAGATCATCAAGCGCGACCCGGTCAAGGGCGGCGTGCTGAAGCTCGGCACCGAGATCGTCAGCTCGCAGGACGGCAGCATCGCGGGCCTGCTCGGCGCATCGCCGGGCGCGTCGACGGCCGCGCCGATCATGCTGAACCTGATGAAGAAGGTGTTCAAGGACAAGGTCGCGACGCCCGAGTGGCAGCAGAAGATCCGCCAGATCGTGCCGAGCTACGGCACGAAGCTGAACGACAGCCCGGCGAAGGTCGTCGAGGAATGGACCTACACGAGCGACGTGCTGCAACTGTCGCCGCCGCCGAAGATCGACGTCAGCGTGCCGTCGCAGCCGACCGGCAACGCGCCGGCCCGCCCGGCGAAGGCATCGGCCGACATGGCGCTGTAACGCAGCGAACGCCGTTTCGCCGCACGACACGGCCGCCCTCAGGGGCGGCCGTTTTTCTTGGCGGGTACCGGCGGCGGCGCCCAGCCGCCCGCCCGCATCCGCTAGAATTGCGGGCACGCGCGACGCCGTCGCCACCGATCCACCATCCGCATCGACGCCATCCAAGCGACGGCCGGTGCGGCCCGCGCCCGAGCCGCGCGAGCGCCGCCCGCCGTTGCCGCGCCCGCCCGGGCGCGCCATCAACCGAATTCAGCTGGAGAAAGACCGTGTTTACTTGCCGAAACCAGAGCTGCGGCACGCAGTGGGAAACGTCCGACGTCGTCATCAAGGACGAGGGCCAGGGGCTGCTGTTCCGCTGTCCGCTGTGCGGCGCGCGCAACTACCTCGAGCGCTTCGAGGACGATGAAGGCAACGTCGCCTACGAACAGCTGGAAGGCAAGCCTTACCTCGGAGACCTCGAATGACGCAACCGACCGCCACGCCCTTCAGCGCGCTGCCGCTGACACCCGCCGCGCTCGCCAACCTCGCGCAGCTCGGCTATGTCGACATGACGCCGATCCAGGCCGCGAGCCTGCCGATCGCGCTGGCCGGCCAGGACCTGATCGCGCAGGCGAAGACGGGCAGCGGCAAGACCGCCGCGTTCTCGCTCGCGCTGCTGGCGCGCCTCGACACGCGCCGCTTCGACGTGCAGGCGATGATCCTGTGCCCGACGCGCGAACTCGCCGACCAGGTCGCGCAGGAAGTGCGCCGCCTCGCGCGCGCCGAGGAGAACGTGAAGGTGCTGACGCTGTGCGGCGGCACGCCGATGCGCCCGCAGGCGCAGAGCCTCGAACACGGCGCGCACATCGTCGTCGGCACGCCGGGCCGCATCATGGATCACCTCGACCGCGGCAACCTGAAGCTCGACGCGCTGAGCACGCTGGTGCTCGACGAAGCCGACCGGATGCTCGACATGGGCTTCTTCGACGACATCGCGAAGGTCGCGCGGATGTGCCCGACGACGCGCCAGACGCTGCTGTTCTCCGCGACCTATCCGGACGGCATCGCGAAGCTGAGCCAGCAGTTCCTGCGCAACCCGAAGGAAATCAAGCTCCAGGAGCGCCATGACGACAGCAAGATCCGCCAGCGCTTCTATGAAGTGACCGAGAATGAGCGGCTGCACGCGGTCGGCCAGTTGCTGAACCACTTCCGGCCGGTGAGCACGATCGCGTTCTGCAACACGAAGCAGCAGTGCCGCGACCTGCTCGACGTGCTGCACGCGCAGGGCTTCCACGCACTCGCGCTGCACGGCGAGCTGGACCAGCGCGAACGCGACCAGGTACTGATCCAGTTCGCGAACCGCAGCTGCTCGGTGCTGGTGGCGACCGACGTCGCCGCGCGCGGGCTCGACATCGCGCAGCTCGAAGCCGTGATCAACGTCGACGTGACGCCCGACCCCGAAGTACACGTGCACCGCATCGGCCGCACCGGACGCGCGGACCAGGACGGCTGGGCGCTGAGCCTCGCGAGCATGGACGAGATGGGCCGCGTCGGCGGGATCGAACAGGCGCAGAAGCGCGAAGTCGAATGGCATCCGCTCGCCGAGCTGACGCCGGCCGGCAACGACACGCTGCTGCCGCCGATGGAAACGCTGCAGATCCTCGGCGGGCGCAAGGACAAGATCCGCCCGGGCGACGTGCTCGGCGCGCTGACCGGCGACGCCGGGTTCGACGGCAAGCAGATCGGCAAGATCAACGTGACCGAGTTCTCGACCTATGTCGCGATCGAGCGCGGCGTCGCGCACGACGCGCTGCGCAAGCTCAATGCAGGGAAGATCAAGGGCAAGCGGGTCAAGGTCCGGTTGATGGACGAAGAGTAAGCCCCGCGCGCGCCGCCACGTCTACGCGGCGCGCTCGCCCAGCATCGCCAGGTACTGCTGTACCGCCCCCCATTCCGCGCCGATCCGGCTAAGCGCGACGAGTTCCGATCGCGGTGTATCGCCAGCCAGTTTCCGGTAAACGACGTTCGGCGCCGCGATCCGGCTGAGCGGCGCCGGCACGATCGACACGCCCAGGCCCGCACCCGTCAGCGCCAGCACCGACAGCGTGCTGCTCACCTGGTGTGCGATGCGCGGCTCACGCCCGAGCACCTGGCGCAGGATCGCCAGTTGCCCTTCGTCATCGCCGTCGGCCGCATACAGGATGAACGGTTCGTCCGCGAGCGCGGCAACGCTCACCGAGCGCCGCTTCGCGAACGGATGCCGATCGCTCATCACGACCTCCCACGACCAGCTGCCGACCGTCCGCACGGCCAGTTTCGCGCCGAAGGCCACGCCGAACGCCGGGCAATAGCCGATGTCGAGCCGGCCCGCGAGAATCGCGTCCTGCTGCGCGGCCGGCGCCATTTCGTACAGGTCGAGCACCACGCCCGGCCAGGTCGCATGAAACTCGGTCAGATCATGGGACAGCCGCCCCGTCGCGACCGCATTTCCGACGAAACCGATCCGCACGATGCCCGTCTCGCCACGCGCCGCGCGCTGGACCAGCGTCTTCGCGCGCTCGGCCTGCTCGAGCGTGCGCTGCGCCTCGATCACCAGCAGCCGGCCGGCATCCGTCAGCGCGACCTTGCGCGTGCTGCGCTCGAACAGCGGCGTGCCCAGTTCCTCCTCGAGTGCGCGGATCTGCTGGCTCAACGCGGGCTGCACGATATGCAGCCGCTCCGCCGCGCGACCGAAATGCCCTTCCTCGGCAACCGCGAGGAAGTAGCGCAAATGACGAAGATCCATGGGGTCGATTAATCACTCAAAACGATCAATCTCGAAATTTAATCTATTGGATTGAAAAATCAAGCGCGCGCATCCTGACGATCAGACGCTGCACCGCAGCGCACTTTCACAGGAGCCGCATCATGTCGTCCAACCGCAACCGCATCGATGTTCACCAGCATGTCGTCCCGCCGTTCTGGGCCGACGCCCTGCCCGCCCACGGCGGCGACCCGTCCGGCTGGGGCAGCCCCACCTGGAGCCCGGAAAGCGCCATCGCGTTCATGGATTCGCTGGAGATCCAGACCGGCGTGCTGTCGTTGACCGCGCCGGGTGTACAGGGCTGGAACGGCCAGGCCAAGCGTGACATGGCGCGCCAGGTGAACGAATACGTCGCCAGCCTCGTCGCGAAATGGCCGACCCGCTTCGGCAACTTCGCGACGCTGCCGCTGCCCGACGTCGACGGCACGCTCGCCGAAATCGACCACGCGTTCGACACGCTGAAAGCCGACGGCGTCGTGCTGCTCAGCAACTATGGCGGCACGTATCTCGGCGATTCGGCCTTCGAAGCCGTCTGGGCGGAACTCGATCGCCGTCACGCCGTGGTGTTCATCCACCCGGCCAAGCCCGCGATCGACGTGCTGCCCGGCATGCCCGGCCCGCTGCTCGACTACCCGTTCGACACGACGCGCACGGCGCTGCAGCTCGTGCTCAACGGCGTGATGACGCGCTACCCGAACGTGCGCATCATCCTGTCGCATGCCGGCGGTTTCCTGCCGTACGCCGCGTACCGCTTCGCGGAACTCGCGCCGGGCGTGCGCAATGACGTGCCGAATCGCGACGGGCTGCTCGACCTGCTGCGCTCGTTCTACTTCGATACCGCGCTGTCGTCGCCGTCGGCGCTGCCGAGCCTCACCGCGTTCGCGCAACCCGATCGCGTGCTGTACGGCAGCGACTTCCCGTACGCGCCGCCGTCGGTCAGCACGTCGTTCACTCATGCGCAGGATGCGTATGCGGCGCTGAGCGCCGACCGGCATGCCGCGCTCAACCATGCGAACGCGCTGCCGCTGTTCCCGCGCCTCGCCGCGCAGGTACGGTAACGCACGATGAAAAACCGCGTGACGCGCCGCGATGGCGGCGTCACGCGTACAACCGACGACCGGCGCCACGCCGGCAGGTCAGAACGGAATAACGGCCTTCGCCCATACGGCCTCGCCAGCCGGCCGGTTGCGGACAAAAAACTCCTTCACGACGCGCGCTTCCACGCTGATCTTGCTGAACTGATAGCGAACCCCCGGCCCGATCGCGAACGCCTGCCCGCGAAACCCGTCGCCTGCGACCGGCTGGCCGTTCTGCATGTCGTCGGTGGTCTGCTTCACGAAATAGCCGGACAACCCGACCCGCACTTTCGGTGTCACCGCATAGCTCGCCGAGTAGTCGAAGTGAAACAGGTTCCCCGAGTGGTAATGCGTGTCGTTGTTCGGCGAGTTGAAGCTGTACGTGATCTTCGCGGATACCTCCACCTTGTCGTTCGGCAGCCACGACACGCCGAATACCGGCCGCGCGGTGTAGTAGTTCTTGCCGGTGTTCAGCGCAGATTGCGCGTCGTACTGCCCGGTCGGGAACACGAACTCGACTGCCGCAACGGTGCGCAACGCGCCCGAACCCCATGCGATCAGCGCGGGGCTGACGATCAGGTCGCCGAAGTTGGTACGGTCGAACGACGCGCCGCCCGCATCGAGCGCCAGATGCTGCATCGGTAGCACCGCATACGCACCGAAACGCCCGCCGAGCACCGACAGGTTCGACATCCAGACCACGCGCGGAATCAGCACGTCCGCATCGAGCTTGAAGCCCGGTACCGAGCCATTGCCATGCGAATCGTTGAAGCGCGACGCATGGTAGTGCGTGTAGTACAGCAATGCGTACAGCCCGGCCGGCGGCAGCGCGCCGGCGAAGAACGCTTCCGCGCCCTCGCCGATCGTGTCGCCGCCGCCCTCCGTCGCGCGGGCGCCAGTGCTCAGCGCCATGCCCGCGCAAGCCGCGAGCGAGATCAGTCCGAATGCAGCCTTTCGTTTCATCGATGTCTCCAATCTTCGTTCTACTGATTTGATTTCTTGTGGTTATCCTGCGTTTCCAGCCCTGCCGATGCGTTATTCGTTGAAGTGGTCGATCACGAGCCGGTTGAAGCGCGCCGCATGTTCGATCTGCGTCCAGTGCCCGCAGCGGCCGAACACGTGCAGCTGTGCGTTCGGCAGCCATTCCGTCAGCGTCAGCGAACTCTCGAGCGGAATCACTCGGTCCTCGCGGCCGTGCACGATCAGCGTGTCGTGCGTCAGCGCGCGCAGCTTCGTCTCGTCGCTCGCGAGCGCATCGACCCAGCGCTGGCGTGGCGCGGGAAACATGTTCGCGAACGCCTCCTGGTAGCCGGGCCGCACGCTGGCGTCGTAGCGCAGCTTCGCGAGTTCGTCGTTCACGAGCGTGCGATCGAACGCGAAGATGTCCAGCAGCGCGCGCATGTTCGCGATCGACGGCGTATAGCCCCACACCGCGTCGAGCCCTTCGGTCAGTGCGAAGCGCGTGCCGGCGGCGCCCATCAGCACGAGCTTGCCGACCCGCTCCGGCGCACGGATCGCGAGCGCCAGCGCGAGCGCGCCGCCGAACGAATTGCCGACCACGTGCGCGCGCTCGACGTCGAGCGCATCGAGCAAGCCCAGCGCATGGTCGACCCAGTGCTCCATCGAATAGCGGTACCCGGCCGGGCGTTCGGTTTCGCCGAAGCCGGCCATGTCCGGCGCGATCACGCGGAACTGCCGCGCAAGCGCGGGCATCGTGAGCCGCCAGTTCGCATAGGCCGTGACACCGGGCCCCGAGCCATGGATCAGCAGCACGGGCGGGCCGTCGCCAACGTCGTGATAGTTCGTGTCGATGCCGCCGGCAACGATCCGGCGGCCGATTTCAGGATTGGATGACATGACGCTCCCCCAGTCGATTCATGTAGACGCGGCGCATCAGCGCCCGCGTTGCTTCGCGCTCTGCCCGCCGATCCCGAAATGCGCCTTCGGCATCTCGGTGATGATCACGCGCACCGATTCGACCGGTGCGTCGAGCGAGCGATGGATGGCTTCGGTAACCTCGGCGATCAAGCGTTCCTTCTTGTCGTCGCTGCGGCCTTCCAGGATGTACAGATGAGCAACCGGCACGATCGGCCTCCCCGTCAGATGAAACGCAGGCCGACCGACCCGACGTCCTGCACGCGCAGCGTCACGCTGTCACCGGCCGCGACGGCTACCGCCTCGGTGATGCCGCCCGACAGGATCAGGCTGCCCGCCGGAATCGATTCGCCGCGCGCGCCGAGATGGTTCGCGAGCATCGCGACCGCGGCGGCCGGATGCCCGAGCACGGCCGCGCCCGCACCGAACGCGACCGGCAGCCCGTTCTTCTCGAGCACGATGCCGAGCGTGCGCAGATCGACGCCGTCCACCGGCAGCGGGCGGCCGCCCGCGACGAAGCGCGCGGCCGACGTGTTGTCGGCCACCACGCTCTTCAGGTCGAATTTGAAGTCGCGGTAGCGGCTGTCGATCACCTCGATGCCGGCGATGACGAAATCCGTCGCGGCGAGCACCGCGCCGATATGGCAGCCGGGGCCTTTCAGCTCGGCCTTCGTCACGAACGCGATCTCGGGCTCCACCTTCGGGTGGATCAGCGCGGACGTATCGCACTCGCCGCCGTCGGGCTGGTCGTAGAGATCCGTGAGGAACCCGAACACGGGCGTGTCGACGCCCATCTGGCGCATCTTCGCGTGCGACGTCAGGCCGGCCTTGTAGCCGACGATCCGCGCGCCGCGCGCGAGCTGCCGGCGGCGGATCGCATCCTGGACCGCGTACGCGTCGTCCCAGTCCATCTCCGGATGGCGGTCGGTAATCTTCGGCGTGTCGCGCGCTTCGCGCATGCAGTCGTCGAGATGCGCGGCGAGCGATTCGACGAGGTCGGTGGTCAGGTTCATGCGGCCTCCCGCTTCGCCTGCGCCGCGCGCGCCTTCGCGAGCGTCAGCGCGGTGTCCTCGATCATGTCTTCCTGGCCGCCGACCATCCCGCGCCGGCCCAGCTCGACGAGGATGTCGCGCGCCGGGATCCCGTACTTGTCGCCCGCGCGCTTCGCGAACAGCAGGAACGACCCGTACACGCCGGCATAGCCGAGCGTCAGCGCATCGCGATCGACGCGGATCGGGAAATCCATCATCGGCACGACGAGATCCTCGGCGACGTCCTGGATCTTCCACACGTCGACGCCAGTCTCGATGCCCATCCGCTCGCACACGGCGACGAACACTTCGAGCGGCGTGTTGCCCGCGCCGGCGCCGAGGCCGGCCGCCGCGCCGTCAATCCGGTTCGCGCCGGCCTCGATCGCCGCGATCGAGTTCGCGATGCCCATTGCGAGGTTGTGGTGGCCGTGAAAGCCGAGTTCGGTATCCGGCTGCAGCGCATCGCGCACCGCGGCGAGGCGCGCCTTCACGTCGTCGGGCAGCATGTAGCCGGCCGAATCGGTGATGTAGATGCAGTTCGCGCCGTACGACTCCATCAGCTTCGCCTGCTTCACGAGCCCTTCAGGGCTGTTCATGTGGCTCATCATCAGGAAGCCGACGGTATCCATGCCGAGCTTGCGCGCCATCGCGATGTGCTGCTCCGACACATCGGCCTCGGTGCAGTGCGTCGCAACGCGGATCGTCTGCACGCCGAGCGCATGCGCCTCCTTCAGATGATCGACGGTGCCGATGCCCGGCAGCAGCAGCGCCGACACCTTCGCGCGCTTCAGCAGCGGGATCACCGCGCCGAGGTATTCGGCGTCGGTGTGTGCGGGGAAACCGTAGTTGACCGACGAGCCGCCGAGCCCGTCGCCGTGCGTGACTTCGATCAGCGGCACGCCGGCCGCATCGAGCCCGGTCGCGACCGCGCGCATCTGGTCGAGCGTCATCTGGTGACGCTTCGGGTGCATGCCGTCACGCAGCGTCATGTCGTGGACGGTGATTCGCTTGCCTTTGAGGTTCATTGCCATTTCCTTGTTCGTCCGGTCATGGGAGAAGCGCGCGTCAGGCTGCCTGCGCGGCCGGCTGGAGCGCGAGGCGGCCGGCCAGCAGTTCCTCGGCAAACATCTCGGCGGTACGCGCGGCGGCGGCCGTCATGATGTCGAGGTTGCCCGCGTATTTCGGCAGGTAGTCGCCGAGGCCTTCGACCTCGAGGTAGATCGACACGCGGGTGCCGTCGAACACCGGCCCGTTGACGAGCCGGTAGCCGGGCACGTAGCGCTGCACGTCGGCGATCATCGCGTGCACCGATTCGACGATGCGCGCTTCGTCGGGCGCGCTTTCCGTCAGGCAATGCACGGTGTCGCGCATGATCAGCGGCGGGTCGGCCGGATTGATCACGATGATCGCCTTGCCGGCCTGCGCGCCGCCAACCTGCGCGACCGCCGCCGCCGTCGTGCGCGTGAACTCGTCGATGTTCTTGCGCGTGCCGGGGCCGACCGAGCGCGACGACACGGTCGCGACGATCTCGCCGTACGCGACCGGCTGCACGCGGGACACCGCGCGCACCATCGGGATAGTCGCCTGGCCGCCGCACGTGACCATGTTCACGTTCATCTCGCCGGAGCCGATGTGATCCTTCAGGTTCACGGGCGGCACGCAGTACGGGCCGATCGCGGCCGGCGTCAGGTCGATCATCAGCACGCCGAGCGCGTTGAGCTTGCGGCTGTTCTCCGCGTGCACGTAGGCACTCGTCGCGTCGAAGGCGATCTGTACGCCGTCGGCCTGCACGTGCGGCAGCAGGCCGTCGACGCCTTCCGCGGTCGTCTTCAGCCCGAGTTCGCGCGCACGCTTCAGGCCGTCGGAATCGGGATCGATGCCGACCATCCAGACGGGTTCGAGCACGGGGCTGCGCATGAGTTTGGCGAGCAGGTCGGTGCCGATGTTGCCGGGGCCGATCAGCGCGCAACGGATCTTTCGGGTCATGGGGATGTCCTCGTTTGCGATTGAATGGGAACGGCGCCGCTCACGCGAACCGCACCGAACACGCGCCGATCCCGCCGATCGACACGCGAAAGTTGTCACCGGGCCCGGCCGGCGCCATCGCGGCCAGCGCGCCGGACAGGATCACCTCGCCGGCCTTCAGCGGAATGCCGAGGCGGCCAAGCGTATTGGCGAGCCACGCGATGGCGTTCACCGGTGAGCCGAGCGCGGCTGCGCCGGCGCCGGTGCCGATCACGTCGCCGTTCTTCTCGAGCACCATCCCGCAGGTCGAGAGATCGACGCGGCGCGTGCTGACCGCTTGGTCGCCGAGCACGAACACGCCGCACGACGCGTTGTCGGCCACCGTGTCGCCGATGCGGATCTTCCAGTCGCGAATGCGCGAATCGACGATCTCGAAGCACGGCATCACGCATTCGGTCGCGGCCAGCACCATCGCGTTCGTCACGCCAGGGCCGAGCAGGTCGCGCTTCAGCACGAACGCGATCTCGCCTTCGGCCTTCGGCTGGATCAGCGTGTCGAGCGCAATGCACGCGCCATCGCCAACCACCATGCCCGACAGCAGGTAGCCGAAATCGGGTTGGTACACGCCGAGCATGTCCATCACGGCTTTCGACGTGACGCCGATCTTCTTGCCGATGACGGTCTCGCCGGCGTCCAGGCGGCGCTGCACGAAGCGCTGCTGGATCCGGTACGCGTCGTCGACCGACAGGTCCTCGTGCTGGGACGTCAACGGCGCGACGGGCGCGCGCGACAACATCGCGTCGTACAGCCGGTCGCCCAACGTGGTAATCAATGTGGAGTCCATAAGCGTTTTCCGGTCGGTAACAGGGGATCAAAGCTTGATGCAGACGTTGCGGAGTTCCGTGTAGAACTCGAGCGAATGCACGCCGCCTTCGCGGCCGATACCCGATTGCTTCGCGCCGCCGAACGCGGTGCGCAGGTCGCGCAGGAACCACGAGTTGACCCACGCGATGCCGACGTCGATCGACGCGGCGACGCGATGCGCGCGGGCCAGGTTGGTCGTCCAGATGGCGGTCGACAGCCCGTACACGTTTGCGTTCGCGCGGCCGATCACCTCGGCTTCGGAGTCGAACGGCATCACGAGCGTGCACGGGCCGAAGATTTCCTCGCGCGCGATCGGCGAATCGTCGCCGAGACCGGTCCAGATCGTCGGCTGCACCCATGCACCGCCGCGCAGATCGTCCGGCAGGTCGGGCACGCCGCCGCCCGTCACGACCGTCGCGCCAAGTTCGGTCGCCTTGCGGTAGTACGACAGCACCTTGTCGCGATGCGCCTGGCTGATCAGCGGGCCGATGCCGGTCGTGTCCGCTTCCGGGCGGCCCGGCCGCAGCGCTTCGGCGCCAGCTTTCAGCGCGGCGACGAAACGCTCGAACAGCGGGCGCTCGACGTACACGCGCTCGGTGCCGAGACACACCTGCCCGGCATTCGCGAAACACGAGCGCAACGTGCCCTCGACGGCCGCGTCGAAGTCGCAATCGGCGAACACGATCGCCGCGTTCTTGCCGCCCATCTCGAGGCTGACGGGCCGCGCGCCGTCGGCGGCCGCCTTCATGATCGCCGCGCCGGTGCGCGTCTCGCCGGTGAACGTGATCGCGTTCACGCCGGGATGGGTCGTCAGGAATTCGCCGGCCGAGTCGGGCCCGAAACCGTGCACGACGTTGTAGACGCCGCGCGGCACGCCCGCCGCGTTCATCACTTCGCCGAGCAGCGCAGCCGTCTGCGGCGTTTCCTCCGACGGCTTCACGACCACCGTGTTGCCGCACGCGAGTGCCGGCCCGACCTTCCACGTCATCAGCAGCAGCGGCAGGTTCCACGGGCAGATCACGCCGACCACGCCGACCGGGCGGCGAATCGCGTAGTTGAGCGCGCCCGCGCCGTCCGGCGTCGCCATTTCGAAGCTTTCGCCCGGCACGTTCTTCACGATGTCGGCGAACACCTTGAAGTTCGCGGCGCCGCGCGGGATGTCGATATGGCTCGCGAGGCTCACCGGCTTGCCGGTGTCGGCCACTTCGGCTTCGAGAAAATCGTCGAAGCGGCGCGTGATGCCATCGGCCACCGCGTACAGGATCTCGACGCGCTGTGCGACCGTGAGGCCGCCCCACGGCCCCGACAGCGCGGCGCGCGCCGCGTGGACGGCCGCGTCGACGTCGGCACGGCTCGCTTCGGCCACGCGCGCGATCACCGCGTCGTCGAGCGGCGAGCGCTTGTCGAACCAGCGTTCTCCGGCGCGATAGCTGCCGTCGATGAAATTGCGGACGAGCCGCACGTCCGGCTGCCCGCCGGCGGGGCCGCGTGTCGCGGCGATGGGTTCGGTGTCGTACATGATGTGTCTGCCGAGTGTCTTGAATCCGTGATCCGGTTGGTTCGTTTCGCGTGTTCGCGTGCCGTGCGTCATTGCGCGCCGAAGCCGGCGGCGGCGAGGCCCGCGTGCGCGCACTGTTCGTCCTGTGCCTCGCTGCCGCCCGACACGCCGATGCCGCCGATCCGCGTGCCGTCGTCGACGATCGGCAGGCCGCCGCCGAACGCGACGAAGCGTGCGCGCAATACGAGCCCCTGCCGCACCGCGTCCGAATGCGTGGCCAGCGCGTCGTGCCAGGCGCCGGTCGGCGCACCGAAGCTCGCGGCCGTGTACGCCTTGTCGATCGCGATGTCGATCGAATGCAGCGGCGCGCCGGGCATCCGCACGAAGGCCGCGAGCAGCCCCGCCGCATCGACGACCGCGACGTTCACGCGCACGCCGAGCCGTTCGGCCGCTTCTGCCGCCGCGTGCGCGGCGCGCGCGGCGTGCGGCCAGTCGATCGTGCGCATCTCGACGCTGCGGGTCGAATCATTCCGTGCCATGACGCAGTGCTCCTTCGCGGGTCAGGTGTAGACGGTCGTGAACGCTTCGTTCAGCTCGCCGGAGTGGAAGAAGATCCCACGCCCGAGTTCGTCCTCGGTCCAGGTCGTGACCGGGCGATCGGGTTGCGCGAGATAGCCGAGCCCCGCGAAGGTTTCGTTGCGGTTGCCGCTCGGATCGAAGAAGTAGATGGTCGTGCCGCGCGTGATGCCGTGCCGCGTCGGTGCGACGTCGATCTTCACCTTGTTCTTCGCCATCACGTCGGCCGACTTCAGCACGTCGGCCCAGTCGTCGAGGAAGAACGCGATGTGATGCAGGCCGTTGCGCGGGCCGCCGACGAACGCGATGTCGTGCGGCGTCGAGCTGCGGAACATCCACGTCGCGGCGCGAATCGTGTTGCCCGGGCCGACCATCACCTGCTCGGCCAGATGGAAGTCGAGGCACTCGGCCATGAAGCGCGTGTTCTCCTCGACGCGGTTCACGCCAGTCTCGGGATTCAACTCGCACATCAGCAGGCAATGATCGAGCCAGTGCACGGCCGACCCCGGAATGTCGTCGGGCCACGGATCGGGATTCAGCGAACCGACGGCCGTGCCGACCTGCTCCTTCTGCGCGAACAGGCGCAGTTCATGCCCGCTCGGCAGCAGGAACCGCAGCTGGCGGCCCACGGCCGGCAGCGCGCCTTCCGGCAGCATCTCGGTCTTGATCCCGTACGCGTCGATGCGCTGCCGCAACGTGTCCAGGTCGGCATCGTGCTCGACCTTGTAGGCCGCATGCTTGAGCCCGGCCTGGTCGGACGGCGACAGGATCAGCGAATAGCGGTCCCATTCGTCCCAGCATTTCAGGTAGACGTTGCCAGCCGCGTCGCGCATCGTCTCCTGCATGCCGAGCACGCGTATGTAATGACGCAGCGCCGCTTCCATGTCCATCACCTTCAGATTGACATGACCAATACGCATCACACCCATGGTGAGTCTCCTCCTTGGTTACTTGTTGAGTTCCGGCGTCCCGGCACAGGCCGAGCCGCAGAAAAACGGCTTCTTCAGCCGGCCGGCCACTTCCAGTTCGACGTCGCCGTCGGCCGTCACGCGGCACGCAAGCGCGTAGCCGTCGCCCTCCTCCTCGGCACTCACGTGCGCGCGGCTGACCGGTCCGAGCTTGCGCACCGCGCCGCGCAGCACGCGCACCTTGCACACGCCGCACCCGCCGTTCAGGCAGCCGACCGGGATGCCGCGCCGGCCGAGCTTCGCCATGCCGGCCAGCAACGATTCGCCGGCTCCGCACGCGTAGCGCTCGTCGGTCTGCGCGATCGTCACCGTCGCGCACACGCGGCCCGCATCCATGTCACACCCGCCGGAACAGCGGGCTGCGCGTCTGTTGCGCGTCGGCCGCCGAAATGAACTTCTCGTGATAGATGTCGCGCTCGAACAGGCGCCCCTGCATAAGCGCGGTGATGCACGCGTCGATCATCGCGGGCGGTCCGCACAGGTAGGCTTGATGTCCGGAAAAATCGCCGTCGAAATGCGCCTTCGCGACGTCGTGCACGAAACCGCTCGCGACGCCGTTACCCGCGTCCGATGCGCCTTCCGACAGCGCCGGCACGTAGGTGAAGTTCGGGTGACGTTCGGCCAGCGCGCGGAATTCGTCGTGGTAATAGAGCTCCTTCGCGTTGCGCTGGCCGTAGACCAGCGTGATTGGCGCGGTGACGCCGCTCGCGAGCAGGTCGGCGATCATCGAGCGCGGGCTCGACAGCCCGGAGCCGCCGGCCATGAAGATCATCGGCAACGCGGCCGAGCGGCGCACGAAGAAGCGGCCGTACGGACCCGACAGCCGCACGCGCTCGCCGGTCGCCAGCTGCTCGTGCAGGTAGCCGGTGCCCAGGCCGCCCGGCACCTGCCGCACGTTCAGCTCGATCTCGCCGGTGGCGGCCACATCGGCCGGTGCGTTCGCGATCGAGAACGCGCGGCTCTGCCCGAGCCCGGGGATTTCAAGCTGCACGTACTGGCCCGCCTGGAAATGGATCGGCTGCGACAGCTTCAGGCGGATCGACTTGATGGTCGGCGTGAGCTGCTCGATGCGCGTGACGTCGGCCGCGAAGTCCTTGACCGGGATGATCTCCGCGTCGGGTTCCTCGTCGACGTCGGCCTCGATCACGGTGTCGGCCTGCAGCGTCGCGCAGCACGCGAGCGCCTTGCCTTCCTCTCGCTCGAAGTCCATCAGCGCGAACGGGTTCGCGTCGCCGAGATCGGTGTCGCCGTCGAGCACCGCGACCTTGCAGGTGCCGCACAGGCCGTGACAGCATGCGTGCGGAATGTAGATGCCCTGGCGCAGCGCCGCGTCGAGCATCGTCTGTCCTTCCTCGACCTCGATCGTGACGCCCAGCGGCTCGATGGTAAGTTGGTGGCTCATGATGGTTCGCTCATCCGCGTGGCGGTCAGAAGCTCGCGCCGCCGAGGCCGTCGAGGCCCGGTGTGCGGAAGCTGATCAGGTCCTTGTGCCCGAGGCCGTTGCCGGCGAGGCTCTTCGCTGCATCCGGCGCCCACGGCTCGCCGGAGCGAAACCACTCGACGCGATCCCAGTCGATCTTCGCGAAGTCCGGGTGGTAGCCGTAGATGGGCGGCAGCACGTCGCGCGCGAGCGCGCCGAACGGCAGGTCGGGCGGCAGCGGCAGGCAGAACGGCGCCGGGAACATCAGGTGGTCTTCCCAGCACACGTAGAGCAGCGGTGCCTGAAACTTCCCGACCGCGTCCTTGATCGGGAAGTCGTAGGGTTTGAGCGCGATGACGGCCATGCTTGTCTCCTGTCGGCCGGCGTTCGCGCCTTCGCGCGTGCGCCGGTCTCGTTCAAGGTTGCGGATTGATCAGTTGCTCGTGGCCTGGCCACGCCATGCCGCGAAGTTCTTCTGGTCTTCCGAGCCGTCGAAATCGAGGTTGTCGCGGCCCATGCCCACCGCGTAGTAATCGAGTACGGCGGCAAGCGGATCGAAGCCTTCCGCAGTCGGATCCGTATCGGGCGGGAAGCAGTTGCCCTGATGGATCTGGTGCACCGGCAGCCACGCCTGCACGTACTTCTGCGGCTCGTGATCGAAGATTTCCTTGCAGTGGTCGCTGCAGAAATGGAACTTGTTGCCGAGGTAGTCCGATTCGCGCGCGCCGATCTTCGTCGGGTTGCCGGGCTCGGTGAACAGCATCGGGATCTGGCAGGTCTGGCACAGCATCGGCAGCGTCTTCATGTAGAAGCGGTTGCCGGCCTTCGCCTGCTCGCCCCAGTAATCGAAGCGCGGGCGGTAGTAGCGGTCGAACGAATCCGGATACTTCGCGGACAGCCATGCCATCTCGTCTTCGCCCGGCACCCACGTATGGAATGCGGACGCCGCGTTGAAGCCGTAGAACGTCGACCACGCCTGGTGGCTGATGTGGTCCTTGCCTTCGCATGCGTCCTGCCAGCCCTTCGGCTCGCGGATCCCGTAGCGCGCGAGATCCTTGAACAGCGCGCCGCCGTTCTGCTCCGCGTACATCTCCCACGATTCGCGCCAGCTCATCACACGCTTCGGCTGCATGTAGTCCATCATCATCGCGACGAGCGTCAGCAGCCGGTAGCCGCGCCAGAACCACTTGTCGATCCAGCGCTGCACGATCGGCACGTTGTCGGGATCCTGTTCGAGCAGGAACTTGATGCACTCGATGCCGAGCGTCATGTGGCGCGATTCGTCCGATTGTGCGGAGAAGCCGAACGTGACGGTCGACATGTCGCCGTTGTACGCGGCGCCCGACATGAACGGCACGAACAGCAGGTTCGTCAGCACGTATTCGAACGAGAAACTCACGGCGGTCAGGAATTCGAACGGCCCCGACGAATACGCATCTTCGAAGAACGACTTCGGCACCGACAGGTACCAGACGCGATCGAACCAGTGGTTCGAGTGATGGAAGCCGTTGAAGAACTTGTTGTACGTCGACATCGCGTGCGTTTCGGTCTGGTAGTGCCGTAATTCGTCGATCGACTGCATCTGGCACGCGATGCGCGCGCCCTCGCCGGTGAAGTGCCGGCCGACGTGCGCGAAGCCGCGGTGCGCGAGGTATTCGAGCGGCGTCACGCCCTGGATGAACAGCTTCAGCGCGTTGATGTAGCGCGCGTCCGTCACGCCGAGGAATGCGTTGTTCTGCGTGAACGCGTCGATCACCGCGTACAGCTTCTTTTCCTTCTCGCCCTGGTATTTCCAGTACGCGTCCATCGTCAGGCGGAACGGGTCGACCCACTTGTCCCAGTCGTGGATCTTGATGCCTTCGTAGCGGTCGTACGGGAAGACCTTGTCCATCGGCTGGTAGGTCGTTTCCCAGCCGAGGCCGCGCGTCATCGCCGCGTAGCGGTCCTTCAGGCCGAGCTTTTTCTTGAGCGTAGGCGTATCCATTCGTGTCTCCGGTGTTGTTGGTGTGCAGTGCGCGGCGTTCAGTGCGACCAGCTCAGCGTGAACTGGTCGTCGTCCTCGTCGATGTGGCCGGACAGCGTGATCAGGTTCACCTGCAGTTGCTGCAGGTCGAAGCGCGTGCCGGTCAGTTCCTCGATCGTTTCGCGGCGGATCGTCAGCCGGTCGGGCGAATCGATCTTGACCATGCCTGGCGACTCGACCACTGTCGCGAGCGGGTTGTCCGCGACGATCGCCTCGACGATCGGTCTGGACTCCTCATTTGCCTGGAAGGCGATGAATACATTGGACATGCTGGTTTCCCTGTTTGAGTGAGTGACGCCTGTCGTCAGAACCCGATGCCGAGCTTCGCGATGCGTGCCTGGAACAGCTCGCGCACTTCGTCGAGCGCCGCACGGCCGTCGTCCCGCAACGCCAGCGCCGCCACCGGCTCGAGCGCCGCATCGGCCCGTGCGGACCAGTCGCGCGTCCAGCGCGCAAGCAGTGCGCGGTTGTCGTCCGATTCGGCCGCCATCGTCTTCACGACCGCGTCGATCCAGCGGGTCGATTCCGTGTGCCATTCGGGCATGAACGCGGTCAGCATCGCGACGGCCGAGCCACCCGCGAGCGCGATCCGTTCGTCGACGAAGCGGTCGTATATGAGCGGATAAAGCAGCCCGTCGAGCGCGAGGTTCTGCGCGACGAACAGTTCGACCGGATCGGCGACGACCAGCGTGTCCTCGACGTAGCGGCGCAGCGGCTGCCACGCGGCGCCGGTCAGCCATGCCGCCTTGGCCGTGTCGAGCACGTCCGGCTCGGCCATCGCAAGCGCGAGACGCGTGAGGTACTGCGCGACGCCAAGGTTGTCCATCGCATGGAACATCGCGGGCGCGGTGAACGCGGTGCCGTAGCCGAGCGCACAGACCTGCGCGTTGTTCATGTTCGCGCCCCACGCCGCGTGGCGCAGCGGCACCAGCACGTCGAGTGCGTGCGCGGCGACGTCGTCGCGCATCAGGCCGATCATCCGGCGCGATTCGACGAACTCGAAATTCGCTTCCATCGTGTCCTGCTGGCGCGCCCGCGCGGTCGCCCACGACGCGTAGTAGAACTGGCGCGGATCCTTCAGCGCATACCAGTTCGCCATCCGGATCGCCGAGCGCGACGCGTCGAAGATTTCGTGATCGGGGTCCCACGTCGGCCGGTAATGGAAGTTCGCCTGGGGCTGCGCGCCCATCATGCCTTCCTGGTAGCGCGTCGCCGTCTTGTCGCCGCCGATGTGCTGCGCGACGTGCGCAAAGGTGTGCCGGAGCGGCTTGATGTCGACTGTCTTCAGCTCGATGGTCACTTCTTGCTCCTCAAGGTCATGGGTTCGCTTCGACGTCCAGCCGCGTGACCTGCTGTTCGCGGCAGAACGCGTCGAAGGCGGCAGGAGGCAACGTCAGCTCGACGCACAGCTCCGGCGCACCGCCGATCGACAGCTCGAATTCGACGAAGCCGCGCGAGTTCGTGCCGGTCACGCGGACGCACTTGCGGCCCGGGTCGAGCGGGGAAAGATCGGTGTCGGGTGGATTCATGTTCGGTGTCGCCTCCATGCCGTCCTTCAATGCAGCATCCGTGCCACACACGACCGGCCTGGCAAAAAATCTCGATAATTCAGGGAAAGCCCTGACGCAAAGTTCGAATTCGCGATCCACAATGGCGGTTAACCAGAATGCAATCCGCGCCCGAACAATCGCGCCACAGCCCAGATCAGGCGGACTTCTTCATCATTTGATCAATCCGGTTCCGCGCATTTGATCAAATGATCAAACCGTCATGCACCCCGGGGCGCCGATTGTGGAAATTTCGAAAATCACGAGAAATCTCGACGGAGGAGACATGACACGGCCCAGCCTGCCCCCCTTGCCGCCGGACACCGACCTGCGCAAGCTGATCCATTTTTCGGCAAGCGACGGCCGCATCTGGCTCGCCGGCCAGCGGATGGTGCTGCTGCATGCCGGGGCACTGGCGACGCTGCGCCAGGAGCTGATGGAAAGCGTCGGGCCGGCGCAGACGCGGCGATTCTTTACCCGCGTCGGCTTCGCCGCCGGCGAACGGGACGCCGCGCTCGCGCGCGAGATTCGCAGCGGCGCGTCGCTGTTCGACATGTTTCATGTCGGCCCGCAGTTGCACATGCTCGAAGGGGCGGTGCAGGTCACGCCGCTGCGTTTCGAAGCGGACCCTGCGACCGGTGCGTTCTATTGCGAGTACCGGTGGGAGCACTCATGGGAAGCCGACGTGCACCGCCGCACATTCGGCCCGCAGCCCGAGCCCGTGTGCTGGATGCTTATCGGCTATGCGACCGGCTATACGAGCGCGTTCATCGGCCGGACCATCCTGTTCAAGGAAACGTCCTGTGTCGGCATGCACGATCCGCACTGCACGATCGTCGGCAAGCCGGCCGACGAATGGCCCGATGCAGAGGAAATTTCATCGTGGTTCAAGGCCGATTCGCTGATCAATACGATTCGCGACCTGCAGACCGAGGTCGAATCGCTGCGCCTCGAGATCGCGCCCGACGACAGCCGGACGCGACTCGTCGGGCGCTCGGATGCGTTTCGCGCCGCGTACGCGCTGCTCGAGACGGCCGCGCCGACCAAGGTCGCCGTGCTGCTCACCGGCGAGACGGGCGTCGGCAAGGAGCGGTTCGCCCGCGCACTGCACAGCCTCAGCCCGCGCGCCGCGAAACCGTTCGTCGCGATCAACTGCGCGGCGATTCCGCACGCGCTGATCGAATCGGAACTGTTCGGCGCGGAGAAAGGCGCGTTCACGGGCTCGCAGGCCGCCCGCGCCGGGCGCTTCGAGCGTGCGAACGGCGGCACGCTGTTCCTGGACGAAATCGGCGAACTGCCGCTCGACGTGCAGGCCAAGCTGCTGCGCGTGCTTCAGGAGGGCGAAGTCGAGCGGCTCGGCGCGACGGAAGGCAGGAAGGTCGACGTGCGTGTCGTCGCGGCGACCAACCGCGACCTCGAACAGGCCGTGCGCGACGGCACCTTTCGCGCGGATCTCTACTACCGGATCAACGTCTACCCCGTACTGATTCCGCCGCTGCGCGACCGGCAGGACGACATCGCGCTGCTCGCCGACGCGATGCTGGAACGCTTCGCGTCGCTGCACGGCAAGCCGGCGCCCACGCTGACCGACTATGCGTATGACGCGCTGCGCGGCTACCGGTGGCCCGGCAACGTGCGCGAGCTCGAGAACCTGATCGAACGCGCGGTGATCCTGTCGCGCCCCAACCGGCCGGTCGACGCGAAGGACCTGTTCCCCGGCGTCGGGCTGCCCGGCGGCGCGACGGTCGACCGTGCGGGGCAGATCCGGCCGCCGGCCGCACTGTCGATCGACTGCACGACGCTCCTCGACCAGCTGCAGGGCGGCGGCGGGCTCGACGGCCTCGAACGCGCGCTGCTGCATGAAGCCGTCGACCGCGCGAACGGCAACCTGTCGGCTGCCGCCCGCCTGCTCGGCCTGACGCGCGCGCAGCTCAGCTATCGCCTCAACCGCAAACAGGATCAGGAGGACGCGTAACATGAACACCATCCTGCCCGCACACCCTTTCGCCGACACGCTGCCCGACGACACGTCGGCAACCGACGATACCGTCGAGCCGCATGCACGCACGCTCAGCGAGCATGCCTACCATCAGCTGCGCCAGCACATCATCGAAGGCCACTACCCGCCCGGCGCGAAGCTGCGCGTCGAGCATCTGAAGAACGTGTACGGCGTCGGTGCCGGCACGCTGCGCGAGGCGCTCACGCGGCTCGTCAGTGATGCGCTGGTCGTCGCCGAAGGGCAGCGCGGCTTTCGCGTGACGCCGATGTCGGTCGACGATCTCGAAGCGATCACGCGGCTGCGCATCCACATCGAGGTCGATGCATTGCGCGAATCCGTGCGACGCGGCGACGACGCATGGGAACAGCGCGTGCGCCACAGCTTCGAGATGCTGTCTGCATGGGAGCAACCGGTGTCGATCGCGCACCGGACCGCGTGGGAAGCCTGCAACCGGCGCTTTCACGAAGCGCTGATCTCGGCCGCCGCGACGCCCTGGACCTACCTGATCCTGCGGATGCTGTCGCAGCAAAGCGAACGGTACCGGCGCGTGTGCATCGGGCTCGGCGATTCGAAGCGCGACGTGCATGCGGAACACACGTGCCTGTTCGAAGCCGCAATGCGGCGCGCGGATGCCCGCGCGGCACTCGCGCTCGAGGACCATATCGGCACGACGCTCGCGGTGGTGCGCAACGCCCCGCCCGGCACGCTGCCGTTCTAGCGCTTCACGACGCGCTCGGGGCGCTCAGGCCAGCTCGGGATAGCCGCGCGCGGCCGCGTCCTGCGCGAACCATGCGATCGTGTCGTAGTCGGCCGGTAGCAGCCGTTCGAATCCCTTCAGCCTCAGCACGCGCGCTCGTTCCGCGTCGGCGGCCACTACTCGATCGAGCGCGTCCCGCAACGCACCGACCTGTATTTCCGGCAGCGCGCGCGATGCGATGAACGGCAATCCCGGCGCGCAAGCCGTCGCGCCGATGATCCGGATGTCCTTCAGCAGATCGGGCAACGCGTCGCGGATATAAGCAAACGTCACGCAGTCGATCGACGCACAATCGGCTTCACCCGACGCCAGCGCACGCAGCACGTTCACGTGCGAGCCGAACGACGTGACCGATCCGAAGAAATGCCCGTCGTGCGCATGCGGCGCGACCGCGTGCCGGAATGCGTTCATCCCGCTGTGTGAATCCTCGCCGTTGAATGCGGCCCGCAGCCCGCGACAGGCGGCGAGCGTCGTCGCGCCGCCCGCATGCACGCGGGCCGACACGACCAGCACGCTGCTGTAGCGCGCCCCATCGCAACCGTCCACGTCAAAAGCGGGCGTCGCGATCAAACGCACGGCGTCGTGCAAACCGAGCATCCGGTACGGGTAGCCGCAGGTCTGCGACAGCAGCAGATCGTCGCGCCGCCACAGCGCATGCAGGTCGTCGAACGGCGCGTCGGGCAGCGCGACGCCGGCAGGGCCACCGGCATTCGCGAACGCATCCAGCGCATCGCGCAGCAGCGCCCGCCACAGCGCGGCGTGACGCGGCGTCACGTTGTACATCGGCAGGGCGGCGATCCATTGGCTCATGCGGGCATTCTACGCAGCGACGGCGGCACAGCGGAAGCCGGTTCGATCGCGCCGGAACGGGGGCACGACCGTCATGCCGCGCCCGAAGCTTATCGGCCGCGTGGCGATAAGCAAATGCGAATCGATTGGTTTGCCGTGCCGCGCGACCCCGGTACCGTCGTGGTGCCTGTCCGAGCATCGCCATCGTGCGCGATGCCGGGGCAGGCCGACCGTGATCCGCGAGACACCTGCGCACCCGGGCCGAGCGCCCCGGTTCTACCGCTCGTTCCCCGCACTGCCCGATCCATCCCGCCTCAACGCCATGGCCGAATACTTCGACGTCGATCACGCGCGCGCCATTGCCGCGCTCGACGCCCGCTTCACCGCCCGCACCGAGTGGCCGACCTGGCTGCTGGTCGCCGTCATCTACGGCGGCTGGCTGGCCGTGCTGCTGCTCGTGCGCGACGGGCACCTGTCGCTCGCGGCCGCGACGCCGCCGCTGATCCTGCTCGGCGCGTGGCATATGTCGCTGCAGCACGAGTTGCTGCACGGCCATCCGACGCGTTCCGCGTTCGTGAACAAGCTGCTCGGCTATCCGCCGCTGACGGTCTGGTATCCGTACACGCTGTATCGCGACACGCACCTCGACCATCATCGCGACGAAGACCTGACCGTGCCGGGCATCGATCCGGAAACGAACTACGTGACGCGCGAACGCTGGGCGCGGCTGCCGCGCTGGCGCCGTGCGCTGACGGTCGCACGCAAGACTTTCATCGGACGAATCGTCGTCGGTCCGCCGCTCGCCATCATCGCGACGGTCGCCGATTCGGTCGCCGCGTTCCGGCGCGGCGACTTCCGCTATCTGCCAATGTGGATGACGCACGTTGCCTGCGTGGTCGTACTGCTCGCCTGGTTGCAATGGGCGATCGGCGTGCCGTGGTGGTACTACCTGCTGGCCGTCACGTGGCCCGCGCTGTCGCTCGCGATGATCCGCTCGCTGTACGAGCACCGCGCCGCGCGGCACCCGAAGGCACGCATCACGATCAACGAGGCCGGCTTCGCGATGCGACTGCTGTACCTGAACAACAACTACCACCTCGTTCATCACGACCTGCCGAAGCTGCCGTGGTACGACCTGCCACGTGCGTACCGGATGCGACGCGACGCATATCTGAAGAAATGCGGCGGCTTCGTGATCCGCGGCGGGTATCGCGAGTTGCTCGCACGCCATGCGTGGACGCCGACCGATACGCCCGTGCATCCATTCGACGAAGGCACGGCATCGCTGTCGACGGGGAGCGGCGTGAAGGTGGCCGTGGTCGACACGGTGCTGCAGATCAGTACGTGACGCCCGGCAGGGCCATCGGTCCACCGACGTTGGCGCCAATCCTTACGAAATGCCGACAATATCGTTCTTCGCCGGCGAATTGCCAATTGCGCCGGCAATGCCCAGAATGACGGCTCATCCGGGGCTTCCAACAATCATTCGCCCCGGCTCTGCCTCGCGGCCGCGCGCCGCATTCCCCGACGACGATGCAACCGAACTCCCCGCCCGGCACGATCCGAACGATCGGCAACGACTGGTCCGTTTCCGCGATCACCGCGGGCTTTCTCGCTGTACTGATTTCCTACGCGGGCCCGCTCGCGATCTTCTTCCAGGCGTCGCAGGCCGCGCACGTGTCCAATGAAATGGTGTCGTCGTGGGTCTGGGCGATCTCGATCGGCGCGGGCGTATCGGGCCTGTTCGCGAGCTGGAAGATGAAGGTGCCGATCATCACCGCGTGGTCGGCGCCCGGCACCGCGCTGCTCGTCGGCCTGTTTCCGCAACTGACGCTCAACCAGGCCGTCGGCGCGTACATCACGGCCGCGCTGATCATCCTGCTGATCGGCGTGACGGGCTATTTCGACCGGCTCGTGCGCCACATTCCGCGTGGCATCGCGTGCGGGATGATGGCAGGCATCCTGCTGCCGTTCGGCATGCATGCGTTCTCCGCCGCGTCGGATCAGCCCGTGCTCGCCTTCGGGATGATCGCGGCCTACGTGCTCTTCAGGCGCCTGCTGCCGCGCTACAGCATCGTGCTCGTGCTGCTGACGGGCGCCGCGCTCGCGACGCTGCTCGGGATGACGCATCTCGGCAACGTGTCGCCGAGCATCGCGCGCCCGCTCTTCATCGCGCCCGAATGGACGCTCGGCACGACGCTCAGCCTCGCGTTGCCGCTCGTCGTCGTGAGCCTCACCGGCCAATTCCTGCCGGGGATGACCATCCTGCGCGTGTCCGGCTACCACACACCGGCGCGCCCGATCATCACCGCGACCAGCGTGATGTCGCTCGTCGTCGCCTGCTTCGGCGGAATCACGATCGTCGTTGCCGCGATCACCGCGGCGCTGTGCACCGGCAAGGACGCGCACGAGGATCCGGACCGGCGCTACATCGCCGGCCTCGCGAACGGCGCGTTCTACCTGATCGGCGGGCTCTTCGCGGGCACGATCGTTACGGTGTTCTTCGCGCTGCCGAAGGCGTTCGTCGCGATCCTCGCGGGGCTCGCACTGATCGGTGCGATCAGCGCGAACGTGCACGGGATCTTCGAGGACGAGAACCACCGCGAAGCGTCGGTGATCACGTTCCTCGCGACCGCATCGGGGATGACGTGGCTCGGCCTCGGCTCCGCGTTCTGGGGGATCGTGATCGGGTCGCTGTCGTATGCGGTGCTGAACAAGGTGCGGCCGGCGGCGTGACGTCCGTCACGTACACCACGCGCTGCCGCTTCGATCAGCGTGCGTGCTGGCGCACCAGTTGCGAGAGCGCATCTGCCGGCGGCGTCGTCCCGTAAGCGCGTTCCGACACGCCCGCCTCGACGTCGATCTCCCCGGCGTTGTGCACGTCGTACAGATCGACGATCAGCTGTGCATGTCGTTCGCTGAGCCCGGCGCGCAGCAGCGTCGCATTCCACGTGTCGCGCGGCAGC
The DNA here is from genome assembly GCF_905339975.1 of Burkholderia sp. BCC1999. Lineage (NCBI taxonomy): Bacteria > Pseudomonadati > Pseudomonadota > Betaproteobacteria > Burkholderiales > Burkholderiaceae > Burkholderia > Burkholderia sp. BCC1999. The sequence goes on from NZ_CAJPHP010000013.1 coordinate 141,623, forward strand.
TCATGCGCGACGATCGAGCGGCCGGCCGCCGCGCCGAGCGTATCCGCGATTGCCGTCACGCTCACCCGCCGCGGCCCTTCCACGCTGACGATACGCGGTCCGTTGCCACCTTCCGGTGCATCGAGCAGCAGCCGCGCCGAGACGACACCCACGTCGGGCGCCCAGACCGTCGGAAATACCTTGTCGACCGGATGGTGGAAGCTCGGCAGCACGCCCGTGCCGAGCGCGACCGGCAGCACGCGCGCCCAGTTCTGCAGATGCTCGGCCGACCGCAGCAACGTCAGCTGCGTCGGGATCGTCTTCAGCCGTTCCTCGAAATGATGAAACAGGCGGGTGATGCCGGTATTGCCGTCGCGCTCCGCGCCGTAGTCCGATAGCGCGAGCAGTGCCGGCGGCGGGTTCGCGGCGAGCGCGGCGGCGGCCACATCGATCGTTCGCGTCATCGTCGCGGCGGGATCGGGGTCGGCGACCGGCACCGGGCACAGGATCTGCACGGCCTGTGCGTCATCGATTGCTGCGGCGATTGCATTCGCATCCGTCAGCTCCGCGATCGCGACATCGCAGCCGAGTTGTGCGAAACGGTCACGATGGTGTGCGTCGTGCAACACCGCGCGTACGGAATGGCCTGCGTTGCGCAAGGTCGTCACGGTCGACAGGCCGACGTTGCCTGATGCTCCGAAGATCACGAACACGGTTCGCTCCTGGGGGGATGAAGGTGCGGTGATTGTCGGCATGCGCGGTCGGGACGGCGCGCAGGGAGGGATGAATCGAGCAGGAAAGGATGACTGGATGCGAAGGCGCGCACGGCCCGCACATCCGCCGGAGCGCTATCGACGCGCAGGCTTCGCGCCTTCCCCGCCGTCATAAGCCAGCCGCAACCCGCCCCGTGCGCCCGACCGAGCAATCTCCGTCGGCGTCGCACCCAGCACGCGATTCATCCAGTTCGCCATGTGACTCTGGTGTGCAAACCCGGCTTCCAGCGCAATCTGGCTGATACTGAGCCGGCCTTCAAGCAGCAACGCCTTCGCCCGCTCCACCCGGCGCCGCACGACGTACTGGTGCACGGGCATCCCGAGCGTTTCGCGGAACAGCACCTTGAAATGTGGCACGCTGATCGACACGAGCGCCGCGAGTTCGGCCAGCGTCATGCGTCGGTCGAGGTTCGCTTCGACGTAGTCGATCACACGCGCGGCCGCCTTCGGTGCAAGCGTGCGCCTGCGTTCGCGGAACGCAGGCTGGCCGTCGACCAGCCGGGCGACGAGCGCCGTGCACAGGCTTTCCGCGTAGAGCGGATCCGACGCGTCGTCCGCTTCGAGTTCGGCGGCCATCGCCCATGCGATGTGCTGCAGGCGCGGGTCGCGCACCTGCAGTCGACGGCGGATCTGCGCCTGGGACGGCTTCAGTTCGAGTTGTTCGACGGTGCGCCGCACGAACGTGTCGCTGAGCATGATGTGCAGGATCCGGCAGTCAGCGCTGTCGGTCCACTGGCCGGGCAGGCCGGCCGGAATCACGTCGACGTCGCCGTGCGCCTGGATGCGCGACACGCGTTCGCCGTCGCACACGCAATCCGCGCGAACGGGCGACCCGATATGCACGCCGATCCGGTGATGCTCGGCCGCTGGAATCCGGTAGGTGCCCGCGCGGATTTCGAGCAGCGACGCGCCAAAGCCCTGCCAGCCGAGCCCGCGGCTGGAGCGCAGGCTGACCGGGACGCCGTTGTCCGCCGGCGCCGCGAGAATCGCATCGCTCATGGCCTTCCTCCCGTGGATGGGGATGTCGAACGCGCATTGTGACGCGTTTTCAGCCCGCCTGCCGGGCTGCCGGCGGCGCAACCGGGTCAAGCAGAAAAAGATCATCCGTTTCTGCTCGGGGCCATCCTTGCGTGCGCGCCGGCCGGCGCCACGGCGCTTACGATGGCCCCATCCGACACCTACGGAGACCGTCATGCCCCATTACTGCCCGCAACGCGCGGCGTTCATCGCGCGCTCGCCTTCCGCCGCCACCCGTCCGTTGTCCGGCCCCAGCGCCAACCGCACGGCCATCGTCATGTGGTGCCTGCGCCTCGTCGGCTGGTACCGGCTTGAACGGCTGCTCGCGTCGATCCCCGACAGCAACGACGATTTCGGGCTCGTCTGACCGGCCGCACGGCCGCATCGCCCGCCTACTTGCGCCGCCGCTCGTGCGACGCCACCGTCGCACCGTCGATCACCGGCGCACCCTGCTTGATCAGGAAATCGCGGAACAGCCCCGTCACCTGCGAGATTCGCCGGTCGGCGAGCGTGACCACATACCATTCGCGTTCGATCGGGTTGCCGGGGAACGGCAACTGCCCGAGCAGCCCGGTGCGCAGTTCGAGTGCACACGCGTGCAACGACAGGAACGCAACGCCGAGCCCGGCTTCGGCCATCTGCTTGATGGCCTCGTTGCTCGACAGTTCGGAGCCCACATGGAAGCGGTGGCCCGCGTTCTTGAACAGGCTCTCGACGGTCGAGCGCGTGCCGGCACCGCGTTCGCGCACGAGCAGATGCGCGGATTCGAGATCCTTCAGCGCGACGCGCTTGCGCTGCATCAGCGGATGGCCGGGCGCCGCGACGAACACCATTGGATGCTTCGCGAACTCGACCGCATGCGTACGCAGCTCCTTCGGCGCGCTGCCCATCACCGCGAGATCGATTTCATGCGTCGCGAGCATGCGGATGATGTCGTCGCGATTTCCAACCTTGAAATAAGTCTTCACATGCGGACGCGTCGCCGTGAATTTCACGAGCAGCGGCGGGATCAGGTACTCGGCCGTCGTGATCGCGCCGATCCGCAGCGTGCCGCCGAGGTCGCCCGTCAACGCGGCCACTTCATCGCCGGCCTCGCTCCACAGATGCAGGATCTCGCGCGCATAGCGCGACACGATCTCGCCGGCCGCGGTCAGCTGCACACCGCGCCCCACCCGCTGCAGCAACGCGGCGCCCACGGCCTCCTCGAGCAGGCGAACCTGCAGCGACACGGCCGGCTGCGTCAGGTTCAGCTCCTCGGCCGCGCGCGACACGCTGCCGAGCCGCGCAATCATGTCCAGCGCCTTCAGCTGCCGGAACGTCGCGGTCTTTCCTATAAGTGAATACATATGAGTCGCTTATAAACATTAAATTGTTCGAGTGGGTTCGAAACTATATCGTCGGTTCTTGAGCAATGTCATCCGAATCGTCATTCAGCGGGAGCCCAACATGGACAACACCACGCCCAACCTTGCAACGGACTGCGCACCGCGCCTGCCGCGCATCGTGATCGTCGGCGGCGGCGCCGGCGGCCTGCAGCTCGCAACGCGTCTCGGCGACACGATCGGACGTCGCGGCCAGGCCGACATCGTGCTCGTCGACCGCTACCCGACGCACTTCTGGAAGCCGCTGCTGCACGAAGCCGCATCGGGCCATCGCGATCCGGCCTCGCACACGATCGAATACGCGGCGCAGGCCAAGCGCCACGGCTTCCGTTTCGTGCAGGGCGCGCTGCAGCAGGTCGACCGCGCCGCGCGCACCGCGACGATCGCGGCCGTGCACGATGCGGACGGCACCGAAGTCCTGCCGCAGCGCGAACTCGGCTACGACGATCTCGTGCTCGCCGTCGGCAGCGTGACGAACTTCTTCAACGTGCCGGGCGCCGCGCGCCATGCGCTGCCGCTCGAGAACCTCGACCAGGCCGAGGATTTCCGCCGCAAGTTCCTCGCGGCCTGCACGAAGGCGAATCACGCCGCCGAGCAGCAACCGGCGCGGCGCGCGGCGCCGATCTGCATCAACGTGATCGGCGCGGGCGCGACGGGCGTCGAACTGGCGGCCGCACTGCGGCACGCGGTCCAGCAACTGACGACGTACCGCTTCAAGGCGCTGGTGTCGGCACGTGACGTGCACATCCGGCTGATCGAAGGCGGCCCGCGTATCCTGCCGGCGCTCGACGCGCGGCTGTCCGGCAAGATGCACGCGCAGTTGCGCGCGCTGAACGTCGACGTGCTGACCGATACGCGGGTGGCGGAAGTCGGTGCGGATGCGGTGACGACCGCCACCGGCGAGCGGCTCGCGAGCGACATCACGATCTGGGCGGCCGGCGTCGCCGGCCCCGCGATCCTGCGGGACATCGGCGAGCTCGCGCTCAACCGATCGAACCAGGTGATCGTGACCGACACGCTGCAGACGCCCGACGATCCTCACGTGTATGCCTTCGGCGACTGCGCGGCATGCCCGTCGACCGGTGCGAGCGGATTCCTGCCGCCGCGCGCGCAGGTCGCGCACCAGCAGGCCGTGTATCTGGTCAACGCATTCGCGCGGCGCATCGCCGGCAAGCCGGTGGCCGGCTTCACGTTCCACGATGCGGGCACCGTCGTGTCGCTCGGGCATGCGGGCGCCGTGTACCAGGCGGACATCAGCGTGCGTTCGCGCTCGCTGATCGTCGACGGGCTGGCGGCGATCGGACTGTACAAGTTCCTGTATCGCAAGCACCTGTTCAGCGTGGTCGGTGTGAAGCGCGCGCTGTTCCAGTCGCTGAGCCACTGGCTGCAAAGCCGCAACCAGCCGTCGATCAAGCTGCACTGAGCGACGACTCGCACGCAGCATCGCACAACGGCATATCGGGCGGCCACCGCTCGATATGCCGTTTTTTTATATGCATATGACGGTTGCATCCACAACGTGCGCGAGTTTGGTGCATCACATCGAAGGCGGTCGATGCGATGCATGTGGCACGAAAAATGTCGCGCGACACGCATCCCGCGCCGGTTCTGGCTCGCAACCCGATTCATTAGTTGAATCGTATGAGTCGGATATAAATATTAATTGGTCGCGCTTTCCGCATCCCCGCTAAGGTGTGTGGCATTCCCGTCGGCGAACGGATCATCACGTCTCTGAAGAGGAATCACCGTGGTTATCGAAGCCATCGTCACCCGTCTCGACGCAGCATTCGCACAGATCGAAGCAACACCGGATTCACGCGAATCGCGCCATCAGCGCGACGCGATCATCCAGTGGCTCGACCAGGCATCGGAAGAAGGATATCGGCTCGGTCTCGTCACGACGCTGCCAGCCGCGCGGCTCAGCGACATGTTCGAAGGCCAGTTCGGCCGTGCGAACCTCGACCGCTTCTCGGTCGTCGTCTCCGATGCCAATCAGCAGGACTCCGGATCAAATCAGCATCCTTTCGACGTCGCACTGCAAGCGCTCGGCGTGCCGCCCGAACGCGCGGTCGCGATCGCGAGCAGCGAACCGGAGCGCCGCGAAGCCGAGCATTTCGGTCTGTCGCGCTGCATGGACATCACCGACACCGTGCGCTCGATCGCATCGGCCGGGCTGCACTGATCGGGCGTTTTCCGCAAAGACGGCATCGTGCAGCCACCTGCGTGACTGCACGCGCTCCCGCCTGATAGACCCGGGATCGAACCGTCGAGATTGATGCACCTCTCGCGCAGTGTGCTCGCCAATATGCGCCAACGTATCGATCTTCGCCTGGAAGGCGACGGTCTGAGCGGGTAAACGCCGCAAGGATTCCTTTCTCGCCATCCCCTCGTCGCATCCCGGATCGACAGAACGGTGCACGTGCTGCGACCGATATGGGCGTACCAGTCGGCGCGCACGTCGATCACGATATCGCACGACGAGAGCGTGGCTCATCGGCTTACGTTGAACCGACGATTGCCTCCACCATACTGGGTTTATATTTTTCTCAAAAAGATCACCGATAGTGATCTTTTTTAACCTCATCCAAACCATTCTCAGCTTGGCGAAGGTTTGGAAAAAGTGTATTTTGATCACCACGAGTGCTTAAAATACCGGAAAATTGAACTCCCTGTTAGCCGATCTGAACGACACGAGTCTGGTGTCGAGCCGCTAGCTGCGGAGTCACGGCTACTCCAACAGCCTCGCAAGGGTATGACGGCCGAACCCGTTGAAGCCGATGTCTTGCTGGACATCCATACGCATCTGTTGTCGCGTGTAGCCGGGTGGCTGGATGAGCCCTCGTGTGCGTTCCTCCGATCCATCGAGAACGAGCAGCCGGAATTCGATCTGATAGGACTTCCGAACGCGGCCGATTTGCCGGCCATCTGACCCGACGTTCCGACGCCAAGCGTGCAGCGGATCGGAAACTGTTGGAGGAAACGCTGATGCGAATTACCGGTGCCAGACGATGATGTGGCGCCGGATGCGGGTCACGCAGCCCATACACTTCGATGCCCGCCCGCCACCTGCGGTTCAAGCAGCATCACCTCGATCCGTTCCTTGCCCTTCCCGGTGTTCTTGCGCTTGAGCGTCAGCATGCCGATCTCGCCGGTCGTCGCAGGATGCGTGCCGCCGCACGCCATCGTCGCAAAACCGTCGACCGTCCAGAAGCGGCGTTGCGCGTCGACATCGCTGAAGTCGGTCACGATGCGCAGGTCGCGCTTCGACAGGTCGGCCGCAGCCGACTCGATCTCCGGAAACAACGGCGACAGGCTCGTGTCGCTCGCGAAGTCGATGCGTGCCTTGTCCTGCGCGATATGCGCGCCGATGCGCTCGATACCGGGCCTGAGCCGGTAGACCAGTTGCAGCACCATTTCGGCCGCGAAGTGCAGGCGCATCAGCCGGTACCGGCGCGCCCAGTCGATGCGCCAGGTGACCGGATCCCCGACCCGCAGCGCATGGTCGTGCGGGAGCGTATAGGCGATGTCGAGGCCCTGCTTCTCGGCCCGGATGACCGGATAGTCGCCCAGCGATCCCGCATCGCTTTCCTGGCCGCCTGAAAACGCGAAGAAAATGGTCGCATCCACCCGCACACGTTCGCCGTCGACATGCGTGACGACGGTATCGAGCGTGGTCCGGTAGGGATCGTCCCAGAATACTTTCCTTGTCATCGCCCGCCACGCCTTTCGCCGAGGAAAGCCCCCAGCTTAGCCCGGGCGCGTCCCGGTTGCTTGTACGATCTTGCGCCCGGATCCCGTCGCGCCGCCGGCTGGCCCGGCACGCGGTGCCATTGCGCCTTCCTCGCCTTCCTCGTCTTCCTCGCCCTTGCGCTCGACGCTCCACGTATGGATCGGCCGATGCCCCGGCCGCTCCCACTCGGGCGGCATCCACAGGTGTTTCAACCGCTGCGGAACCGGCCCGGGTGCGAGCACGTCGCGCCACATGTCGACGAACTCGTGCACGTTCAGAATCAGGAAGTTATACGAACGAATCTGCTGCGTGATCCCGTAGTCGACCGGTTCCGTTTCCTCGACATACGTGCCGAACATGCGATCGAAAATGATCAGCACGCCGCCATAGTTCCTGTCGATATAACGCGGATTGCGGCCGTGATGCGCACGATGGTTCGACGGCGTGTCGAACACGTACTCGAACCAGCGCGGCAGCCGCCCGATCGCTTCGGTATGCACGAAGTACTGGTACGCGAGATCGACCGCGAGCAGGAACAGCACGACGGCCGGCGGAATGCCGAGCCACACGGGCGGCAGATAGAACACGAACACGCCGACGAACGCGTTCAGCAGGGACTGCCGCATCGCCGTCGTGAAGTTCATCACTTCGCCGCTGTGATGCGGCACGTGCGCGGACCAGAACCAGCGCACGCGGTGCGACGTACGATGAAACCAGTAGTAGCAGAATTCCACGAGGACGAAGATCGGCACGATCGTGAAGCCGTTCACCGGCACGTCGAACAGCCGGTGCCGATAGACCCACGCGAAGATCGCGCCCGTGAACAGGAGCCCCATCACGGTCTCGGCCACCTGATAGCCGGCGCCGAGCGACAGGTTCGCGACGATCTCCTTCCAGCGAAACGGTTCGCGGCGCCCGCGCCCGGTCATCACCGCATACTCGATCGCGAACGCGATCAGGAACACCGGCGTCATGCCGATCAGCAACACCTGCTTCCAGTCCACGTCGTTACCCAGGAACGCATGGAGCCACGTCATCAACTCGGTCGGCATGTCGGCAGCCTCGATCAGGAACTGCCGCGCAGTATGGTCGCGCACGGGTCAGCCCGCGTTGACACTTGCCGACGATTACTTGACACTTTCCGCCATGCCCGCCGCCTCTCCGCTCGCGACCCAGCGCGTCTACTACTCGAGCACCTACGTGCGGCTGCTGTTCGACTATCTGTCCGAGCAAGGCCAGGATGCAGCGCGCGTGCTCGGCGAGGCGCGACCGCCCGAGGACGATCGCGGGCTGACGCTGTATGCGAGCGCGCATTGGCGCGGCCTGCTCGAACGCGCGGTCGACGCGCTCGACGATCCGCTGCTCGGCCTGCACGTCGGCCAACGGATCACGCCCGCGCATCTCGGCGCACTCGGCTATGCGTTGCATGCGTGCCGCGACGCCGGCGCCGCGCTCGCGCGCTGGCAGCAATACGAACACCTGATCGCGAACGTCGCGCGCATGGAAGTGCGCGTCGAGGCGGCGTCGGTCGCGATCGAATGGCACGATGCGCCCGAACCGCTCGGCCCGCTCGTCGATGAAGTGGCGCTGACCGCGATCGTCCAGTTCGCGCGCAACATCACCGGCACGCGCAATGGGCCCGACGAAGTCTGCTTCGTGCATCCGTCACCGGGTGACGCACAGCCGTATGTCGACTACTTCGGCTGCCCGGTGCGGTTCGGCCAGCCGGTGAACCGGCTCGCGTTTCCATTGCACCTGCTCACGCAGCCGCTGCAACAGCCGGACGACGCGCTGCGGCACATGATGGAACGCCAGGCGAGCGCGCTGCTCGCCGAGCTGCGGCAGACCGACGACCTCGAACAGTCGGTGCGCGAAGCCGTCGCGCGCTTGTTGACGCAAGGCGAAGCCAGCATCGAGCAGATCGCGTCCGACCTGCATGTGTCGTCGCGCACGCTGCATCGCCGGCTGGCCGAACTCGGGCTGAACTACCGGATCCTGCGCGAGGACACGCGGCGGCGGCTCGCGATCGACCACTTGAACGACCCGCGGCTGACGCTGGCGGAAGTCGCCTGGCTGCTCGGCTATTCGGAGCACAGCGCATTCACGCGCGCCTTCCGGCGCTGGACCGGCGAATCGCCGCAGCAGTGGCGCAGCCGGCAGCCGGCGCGGCCGGCAAGCGTCGCACGCGGCTGACGAACTCGCGCCGGCTGGCGCGGTCGAACGAGCATCGCCGGAGAATCCTCATGAAACGCGTTGCCACTGCTGCTGTCCTGACCCTGCTCGCCGCCGTCAGCTTGTCGGCAACCGCTGGCGCACCGTCCGGCGCCACCGCGCCGGCTCCCGTTCAGGCGCCCGCGAAAAACTGCGTCCCGTCACGGGAGGCCATGCAGGACGTCCGCTCGCCGTCGAAGGCCCCGCCGATCCGCATCTGCGTCGGCGATTCCGATACGCAACTGAACCTGCCGTGGTTCCTGGCCGATGTCCTCACCGCGGTCGACACGCGCCAGTCACCCGGCGCCCTGCTTCACAAGATGCGCAACGATTTCTGAATCGCGGCGGGCGCCACCTGCCGCGCACCGCGCCTGCATCGCTCGTTCCGCGTCAGCAGCACCCACTCCTTTCGCTATCCTTTCGGATGTGCATGCGCCGGCACGTCGCCTAGAACGGCATTTCGCGGTAATGTTTCTTTTTGAGATTCAATCACAAAACTGCACCAATTTTTAATCAACAATATTTCGTAATAGCGCGTCACATCTTATACTTGCCGCGCACCATCCTCGTGCCAAGAGACGGTGTCTTTCGACCCGGCCGCATGACCATGCGGTCGGGGTTTTTTTCGGTGTGCCACGTCAATATAGATGCGCGGAATGCACTTGTTATTGACGCGCGCCGCCGGACCGCATGACCGATCTTGACGGAGCTGCCGCCGATGCCCGTCACGATCGTTGAACCGGCTTGCATCGCGATACCAATGCACGAGCCGGATCACCCGGACCGGGCATGACACGTGCGCGCCGCATGTGCACTCACCGGTTCGACTTGCCTCTCAATGCGTACAACATCAAAGGCAACCGCGGGAATGTCGGCGCTCATACCAGGCTCGAAGTCCGTTTTCCAGCGCAGCGGCGCGTGGCCGCGGATCGCCTTTTTCATCGCCGTAATCGTTTGCGTGCTCGTGCCCGCCTGCGCGATCGTGCTTGCAGACCGCTACGCGCGCGATACCGTCACCGCGCAGGAACGTGTCGTCGCGAACGACATCGTGGCCAAGGTGGACCGCATCCTCGACGGCGCTCGCCTGCGGCATGCGGACGAATTGAACGCGCTCGTCGGACGCCCCTGCGCGACGGTATTCCGGACGCTTGCCGAAGTGAGCACCCGCCTGCGCTACCTGCGCGCCGTCGGGCTGGTGAACGACGGTCGCGTCATGTGCTCGTCGGCCCTCGGCGCCATCGACCTGCCGCTCGACGCGTACACGCGTGAGCCCGAACCGGGCTCGACGATCGTCACGCTGCTGCGCCAGACGCCGTTTCAGCACGGCATCCCGGTGCTGGCCGTGTATCGCGCCACCGCGCATGGCGCGGGTGTCCTGTACCTGATCGAAGGCGACTACGTGGTCGACGCGCTCGCACCGAGCGCCCGCAACGGGACGGAAACCGCCACGCTGTCGATCGCCGGGTCGGGCCGTCTCGACCAGCAAGGAAAGTTCACGCCGGAATCGGGCGCGGGCCCCGCCGGCGGCACCGCGATTGCATCGCAACGCTGGCCGTTCACGGTGTCGGTTGGCGCGTCGGTTCAGTACGCATCGCACGTCCAGGGCCACTACCGGTTGATCGCCATGACGATCGTCCTGCTCGCCGACGGTCTCGTGATGGCCGCCTACCTGCTGGCGATGGCGCCGCGACGGCTGTTGCTGAAAGCCGTTCGCCACGCACTCAGTCACAACGAGTTTCATGTCGTGTACCAGCCGATCGTCGATGTGCAGACACGCAGGACGGTCGGCGTTGAAGCGTTGCTGCGCTGGCAGCATCCGAAGTGGGGGGCCATCAGCCCGTCCGTGTTCATCCCGCAGGTGGAAGCGAGCACGGTGCTGCCGAAGGTGACCGAATTCGTGCTGCGAACGGCCGTGTCCGAACTCACCGCGCTGACGCCGTCCGCGCCGCTGCGCATCGCGGTGAACATCGCGCCGAAGGATCTCGAGCGCGCGCGGTTCGTGGCCGTCGTCGAGGAGGCGATCCACGCGCTGCCGCCCGGCTTCACGCTGGTGCTCGAAGTGACCGAACGCATCCTGCTCGAAAAGAATGCGCGGACCACCGAAATATTCCATGCACTGCGGTCGAAAGGCGCGAAGTTCGCGATCGACGATTTCGGCACGCATCACAGCAATCTCGACATGCTGTCGCGCTTCCCGTTCGACTACGTGAAGATCGACCGGCAGTTCGTCGCGCAGCTGAACGGCGGCGGTGCAGGGCTGATCGAGGGAATCGCGGCCGTCGCGCATCACTACGACCTGAAGATCATCGCGGAAGGCGTGGAGACGGAGGCGCAGCATCGCGCGCTGCGCACGGTCGGGATTCAGTATGCGCAGGGCTTTCTGTATCGGCGGCCGCAGCGCGCGGAAAGCCTGAAACGCGATTTCGGGTGGGCGTCGGCATAGCGGCGACGCCGCACGCTCAATCCTGCGCGACCGTCGCCGGCTCGACACCGGCCGCTTGCGGACGATACCCGAGCCGCGCGGAAATTGCCTGACCGGCTTCCTTCAGCAGTGCGACGTAATGCGCTTTCGTGTCCGCGCCGCAACGCATCGTCGGGAACGACAGCGACAACCCCGCGATCACGCGATCGAAACGGTCGAACACGGGCACTGCGAGACACAGCAGGCCGTCTTCCTGTTCCTCGTTGTCTTCGCCGTAGCCCTGCTGCCGTACGTGCGGCAGGATGCTCATCACCGCATCCGCCGACGCGAGCGTCTTCGCGGTCGACTTCCTGAACTCGATGCCTGCCAGCACCGCACGCGCTTCGTCGGGCGTCATCCACGCGAGCAGCACCTTGCCGATCGCCGTGCTGTACAGCGGATTGCGCCGGCCGATCCGCGACTGCATGCGCAGCCCGTAATCGGCGTCGATCTTGTGGATGTAGATGATCGCGTCCTCGTCGAACGCGCCGAGATGCACGGCTTCGCGCGTCAGCTGCCCGATACGGCGCATCTCGAGATCGGCCTCGCGCACGAGGTCCACGCTTTCCAGCGCCTTGCTGCCCAGCTCGAACAGCCGGATCGTCAACCGGTAGCGGTCGGTCTCGCCTTCTTGCGCGACGTAGCCGAGCGCCTTCAGCGTCTGCAGGAAGCGATGAACCGTCGTCTTCGACATGCCGAGATGCTGCGACAGCTCGCTGATGCCGATCTCGCGGCGATCGCCGAGCGCGGCGAGGATCGTGAAGACCTTGCCGACGGCCGCGACCGAATCGGCCTTTTCGGCGCCCCCTGCCGCCGACGTGTCGGCTTCGGCTCCCTGGTTCGCCTGATCGCCTTTGCGCTGCCTGGGCGTTGCTGTCATGTCCGTGAATCCGTGAGTGCGAATCGGGAGAGCATAACGCGTCCGCCGCGCGGCACGGTCAGCGCGCGAGCCACCCGCCGTCGACGGCGAGCGTGTGACCGTGCACGTAGTCCGACGCACGTGACGCGAGAAACACGGCCGCGCCCGCGAGATCGTCGGGCACGCCCCAGCGGCCGGCCGGGATGCGGCCGAGGATTTCGTCGCTGCGCCGGCTGTCCTCGCGCAATTGCGCGGTGTTGTCGGTTTCCATATAGCCGGGCGCGATCGCGTTCACGTTGATCCCGCGCGCGGCCCATTCGTTCGCGAGCAGACGCGTCAGCCCCAGCACGCCGCTTTTCGACGCCGTGTACGACGGCACGCGGATACCACCCTGGAACGACAGCATCGACGCGACGTTCACGATCTTGCCGCCGCGCCCCTGCCGCACCATCTGCCGCGCGACGGCCTGCGACAGGAAGAACACGCTCTTCAGGTTCACGTCGATCACGGCGTCCCAGTCGGCTTCGGTGAATTCGAGTGCATCGCAACGGCGGATCATGCCCGCGTTGTTGACGAGGATGTCGACGTGGCCAAACGCATCGACCGCGCCGCCGACGATCCGCTCGACCGGTTCGAGCGTCGACAGATCGGCGCGCACGTCGACGAAGCGCCGGCCGGCCGCCTCGACGCGCGCCGATGTCTCGGCAGGCGCCGAACGGTTCGCGCCGACTATGTCGCACCCGGCCGACGCGAGCGCGACGGCCATCGCCGCGCCGAGCCCCGTGTTGCAGCCGGTGACGATCGCGACCTTGCCGGTCAGGTCGAACAGGCCGGCGAGCGCGGTGCGCGCGTCGGTGGCAGGAAGCTCGGGCGTATCGCGTTTCATGATGTCAGCGCAGGTCGGCAACGGCGATGTGATCCATGTCCTTGAACACCTGGTTCTCGCCGACCATCCCCCAGATGAACGTGTACGCCTTCGTGCCGACGCCCGAATGGATCGACCAGCTCGGCGAGATCACCGCCTGCTCGTTGTGCACGACGACGTGGCGCGTTTCCTGCGGCTCGCCGAGCATGTGGAACACGGCCGCGTCGTCGGCGAGGTTGAAGTAGAAATACACCTCCATCCGGCGCTCGTGCGTGTGGCACGGCATCGTGTTCCACAGGCTGCCGGGCTCGAGTTTGGTCATCCCCATCGACAACTGGCAGGTGGGCAGCACGTCGGGCACGATGAACTTGTAGATCGTGCGGCGATTGCTCGTGGCCGCATCGCCGAGCGTTTCGGGCGACGCCTGCGCGAGCGTGATCGTGCGTGTCGGATAGGCCGTGTGCGCGGGCGCGCAGTTCAGGTAGAACTTCGCGGGATGCGTGCGATCGTCGCTGCCGAACACGACGCCCTGCCCGCCTTGCCCGATGTAGATCGCCTCTTCGGTGCCCACCGCGTGACGCTGCCCGTCGACCTCGACCCAGCCGGGCCCGCCGATGTTGATCGCGCCCAGTTCGCGCCGCTCCAGCAGATGGCTCACGCCCATCGCCGCACCGAGCGACGCGGGCACCTCGACCGGCCGCGTGGCAGGCCACGCGCCGCCGACGATGATCCGGTCGATGTGGCTGTAGGTGAGCGACAGCGCGTCCGGCGCGAATACGTTCTCCACCAGGAAATGCCGGCGCAGGCCGGCCGTATCGAGCGTCTTCGCGTGTTCGCCGTGTATGCCCTGTCGCACTTCCATGCCGGTTCTCCGTGGGGATTGAATGTGCCGCCAGCCTCCGCAACGGCGGCGGTCATACGATGAATTGAAGCACAGATTCCACAAATACGGAACGTCGATCCGAAAACAAAGCGCGGCGCAAAACCCCTTAAATTTCCTTTTTTATCAGCAATTTATGCCGATACGGGTATACGACTACCCATCAATTTATCAAAATCGGACCATCGTTCCGAATCATGTTCTATAGTCAGTCAGCAGACATCATTCGACAACGGGACGCATCGACGTCCACGGAGGAGACGTGAAGCTGAAACAGGCCATCGACCGCATTCCTGGCGGGCTCATGCTGGTCCCGATGCTGCTCGGCGCGTGCGTGCACACGTTCGCGCCGAACGCCGGGAAGTACTTCGGCTCGTTCACCAACGGCCTGATCGCGGGCACGGTGCCGATCCTCGCCGTCTGGTTCTTCTGCATGGGCGCGACGATCAACCTGCGCGCGACCGGTGTCGTGCTGCGCAAATCCGGCACGCTGCTCGCGACGAAGATCGTGGTCGCCTGGCTTGCGACCGTGATCGCCGCGCAGTTCATCCCCGACGAAGGCATCCGCACGGGCCTCTTCGCGGGCCTGTCGCTGCTCGCGATCACGACGTCGATGGACATGACCAACGGCGGCCTCTATGCGGCCGTGATGCAGCAGTACGGCAGCAAGGAAGAAGCCGGCGCGTTCGTGCTGATGTCGATCGAATCGGGGCCGCTCGTCAGCATGCTGATCCTCGGCGCGGCCGGTGTCGCGGTGTTCGAGACGCGGCTGTTCGTCGGCGCGGTGCTGCCGTTCCTGATCGGCTTCACGCTCGGCAACCTCGATGAAGACCTGCGTGAGCTGTTCGGGCGCTGCGTGCATCCGCTGATCCCGTTCTTCGGCTTCGCGCTCGGCAACGGCATCGATCTCAACGTGATCGCGAAGAGCGGACTGCCGGGCATCGCGCTCGGGCTCGCGGTGATCGTCGTGACGGGTGTGCCGCTGATTCTGGCGGACAAGTTGCTTGGCGGCGGTAACGGAACCGCCGGGCTTGCCGCGTCGTCGACGGCCGGCGCCGCGGTCGCAAACCCGGCGATCATCGGCGAGATGATTCCGAAGTTCAAACCGATGGTGCCGGCCGCGACGGCGATCGTCGCGACGGCTTGCCTCGTGACGGCGATTCTCGTACCGATCTTGACGGCGATATGGGCGAAGCGGGCTGCGAGATTGTCAGGGATACCGATTATCGTTTCGGCGCGGGCGGGGCATGGCGCACCGATCGAACATGAGGGGCATGTTTGACGAGGACGGTTCGAGCCTGCGTTTCAGGCGCCCGCTTCGGCGCCGATCAATGTTCGATTGCACAAAAAACCCGGGAAATCGATGCGTTTCCCGGGTTTTTTGTTCGTTGATGTTTGCGCGGACTCTGTCGCATCCGCGGCGCGTCAGTCGAACGTACGCACGATGGCGGACGCCTTGTTTGCAATCAGCCAACTGCCTTCCACCTTGTGTATGGCGAAGTGATCGTTGAACAGCCTGTTTCCGATCCGCACTCGTACCGTGGCCGTTGAAAGGCTGTCCGAAATGTTCTCCATCGAGAGGATCGCCTCGTCTCTTGGTGCGCCGGTTGAGCGGGGACTCGGCCTCCCGTTGATGAGCGCCGCATACTCCGACGATGACAGGGTGCGCAGCCGGCCTTCATCCAGCCACTGAATCAGGCAGCTCGGGTGAAAGACCTTGTTGAATTCACGGCTCTGCGGCTCATAAGCCAAATTGAAATAATCCTCGATCAAGGCGACGACGGCTTGGGTCTGGGTCATGACTGGCTTTCCTCGGTAGTGAACGGCTCGTATAGTGAGCGATCGTCCTCGCCTCGGATACGGCGGCCCGGTTATCGCTGCCATTACAGGAACACATCGATCATGGAAGACCTCGACGGAGGGCTGGTCAGCGGCTTGCTTGTCCTCGCGGCCGTTGCCGAATCCGGGAGCTTTGGGCGCGCCGCCTCTCGTCTGGGCAAGACTCAGCCTGCAGTCAGTCGCGCCATTCAGCGACTGGAGGATCGCCTGCACGCGAAGCTCGTGCATCGCACCAGCCGGCACGTCGAAGTGACGGACGCGGGCCACGAGCTGTTGTCAAAGGTACTGCCGTTGCTCCAGGGAATCGAAGAGGCGACCGCCGGCGCTTCCGACCGGACCTCGGTCGTCAGCGGAACGCTCCGTGTGGCGTGCGATGCCGCGTTCGCCCGCCTGGTGCTGGCGCCGGAGTTGGCCCAGTTCATGAAGGATTACCCCGCTCTACATCTGAAGCTGGAAACCAGGAACGACCTGACGGACCTGGTAAGCGACGGATTCGATCTCGCCATCCGGTTTGGATCGCCAACCGTTTCAACCCTGGTCTGCCGCAGGCTGTACAGTCCGCGGGTCCTGACCGTGGCAGCGCCGAGCTACCTGCAGCAACGCGGTCGGCCGAGGTCGCCGCAGGATCTGGTCGATGACGGCCACGAATGCATCCTGGCCATCGATCCGGCTACCGGTCGGCCCTTCGACTGGGAGTTCTGGCGCGACGACGAGAAAGTGAAAGTGGCCGTCAACGGCAACCTGACCGTCACGGACGCAGGAACGAAAATCGGCGCGTGCGTTGCCGGCTTCGGGATCGCTCAGATAATCGACCTCGGAATCGATGCGCACCTGCGTGCCGGCACATTGGAGCCGATTCTGACGGACTGGCCCGACGAGACGTTCCCTCTTTATGTCTACTATCCCAGTCGAAATCACGTTCCGGCCAAGGTGAGAGCATTCATCGACTTTGTCGTCGGGATGATGCCCGGGCTGCAGTCGAAGGGCGATGGCGCTAGCCAGCGGCCGTCATCGGCCGTGCTCGAAACGTTGCATCGCGAATAGTCCTCTTTCCGACGCACCTCCAGCCAATGGCCCCGAGAAGTCGGCACGCCAGTCGGCCCGCGCGGGATCGCGCATCGCCCTCACCTGCGTTCGGTTTCTACGGCGAAGGCATCCCGCGAGGCGTTTCGACAGTGCCGCGGCTCACCGGAGCGTAGAACACGCGGAACCACACCCAATGAGCAACGAAGGCCCCGCCGAGAAGAACGATCGCCATCATCCCGGACAACACGGCCATTCCACGTACGCCGCCAAGCAACTGCAACGCCAGATAGAACAGAACCGCGGTGGATGCCATTGCCGCAAGCGACGCGCCCAGCCAACGCCAGCCGTGCAGTCGAACGAGATCGCGAGACAGGCCGAGCCTCGCGCCCGCAAAGATCAGCGCCGCGGGAACCACCAACGCGCCAACGTAGCTGAACATCACGCGCATGAGGTCGTCGTCGAAGGTGTCGAGCAGCATCGGCACTGTCTGCGTCATCAAAAGCAGCCATATGCTTGCGAACAGCCAGGCCGCGAGGCCTGCGATGTACCGCGTTGCGTGACCGCGGGGCGCATCGGGTAACGCGTCGTTGCGAAACACGCGCGTGACGAACCACCACGCAAGCCAGGCCACGATTGCATACAGGGCGGCACTCACCGGCGGGATGAGCGGCAAGATGGCCGTCAGATGCGTGCCGTTGCCGGCCAGGCTCACCACGACCATCTGGATGATGAATATCTGCGCGATCTGCCAGATCAGCAGGCATAACGCGTAGGCCGCCAGCAGCCGTGCAGGGCGGCGGAACGCAAGCTGATCGCGTTGCTCGCCGTGCCAGCGAACGATCAGATAAACCAGACCGGTTCGAGACACCAGGTTCTGGATGAAACTGGTCAGTCGCACAGCCACCATCTGCGAGTCCAGCGAGAACCTCGTCAACTGCACGTAAAGGCTGGATAGAAACAGCACGGTGATGATGAACGCGGCGACGAGAGCCGCCGCGCCGGGTAGCGAGACGGGCCGGGTGGGTGAATTCATGTGGACTCCGGGGGCAAGGAGGTTGTCAGTTGTACGGCGCCGGGCCAATCGGGTGAGAGACGATAACGCGTCGCGCTTGTGAAACCGGTGTGGTCCGTCGTCAAGCTCGCCGGTTCCTGGTTTCGTGTGTCAGCTTGCGAGCAAGTTTGGTCGGTACATGGCCGTATCCTGCGGCAAGCAGGATGCGATGTTTTCTGGTTGGTCAGTCTATGAAGACTTGTCTGCCGATCCCGGAAGCGGCAGCCCCGTCGCGGGATCGAGATGCTTGGATTTCGCCATCTTGTTGATCAGTTCGTCCGAGGGCTTCTGCGGTGGCGTGGCTGCATTCTGTTCTTTTTGCCATTGGAAGGTGCCGTCCCAAGGGGGAAGCTTTGCGGGGGGTAGGGGAACGATCTTGTCGAGATCGGGAACCTTGGGATTGCGGCCGTCATTGGCTCGAAGAAATTTTCCGATAACGTTGTATCGGTGAACACGCTCAGGATCGGCGTGAACGTCGAGATTGGTTACCGGGTCGCGCCCACCATTTACATCAAAGGCACACTCAAGTATAAGCGCCGATTGACTGCTTCCTTCCTCGACGCTCATCTGAAACGCTTTGGCAGCATCACTGAATTTATTGTCGGTCTGAAGGCTCACGCCAAGGTAGTTCGCCGCATCGGCATGACCCTGCTCCGCTGCGCATCGAAACATCTGAAGAGCGATGTCCGGCGCGGCGTCGGCCGGATCAAGCAAATTTGCCACGTAATACTGAGCATCTGCGTTACCCAGATCGGCCGCCTTACGAATGTACCGGCGTGCGGCATCTTCACCACCCTGGAGGCCGTAACCATTCAGCAGGTAGTGGCCAATGTCGTAATAGCCGCTAGCGACGCCTGCCTTGATCAGCTGCTCGGCGAGATCCACACTCTCCTTTTCGCCATCAGGTGATGGTGCTGCCCCGGACGAAATCAGAATTTGCAGATTGTGGTTGGCTTTGTAATGCCCGAGAGCCGCCGCGATACGGTAGTAGCGAGCGACATCGTCGAAATTTTTCGGGCCGTCTTTTTTCTCGAGATACCGACCATATTGAAATAATTTATCCGCTTCCGGGTCAAGAGGCAGCAGATGATCGACCTCATGCACGCAGGTGAAGGCGAGATTCAAACGTACCGCACTTACGTCAGGCAACGGGCTGACAGCATTTTCGCTCTTCGAGCAAGCTGCCAGCAGGCAAGAAATCAGCAGGACGGCGGGCGTTCTACGCATGATAAATCGAGCCTGCTTCGTGGCCATGATCGAGCGAGCGATTGGCCACGAAGCGTTGCTGAATGAGTCGATCAAGCCTGATCAAGGTACGCAACGAGTTCCCACGCAACTTGTTCAACGTGCTGGCGCGTACCCATCATGCTATCGAGCATCGCCAGCTTTCTCGGTTCATGCACGACGACAGACGGCAAAGCATCGCCCTTGAGAAACCGACGCTGCGTGTCGCCAACCTGGCCGGTCGAAAGTTTCGCGCACCATACGCCGTCTTCCGGGCAGGATTGCCCCGTGTGAGCGACTGTGCCCAACGGCAGGCGAGACGCGACGTTTTCAGGTTGCTCCGCCTGTGACGTCTTGTCTGTCGATTCCGGGAGCGGCAACCCAGTCGCGGGATCGAGATGCTTGGCCTTCGCCATCTCGTTGATAAGTTCGTCCGACGGCTTCTGGGGCGACGTTACTGCAACCTGCTCCTTTTGCCACTCGAACGTACCGTCCCACGGCGGCAGCTTTGCGGGCGGCAGCGGAACGATCTTGTCGATGTCCGGGACCTTGGGATTTCGGCCGTCGTTGTCTCTCAGAAACACTCCAATAAGGTCGTAACGCCGGCTTCGTTCCGCGTCCGGCTGTTCGCCCAGGGCATATAGCGGATTCCTCCCTGACTTCGCGTCGAACGACTCTTCAAGGAGCAGTGCAGACTGACTACTTCCCGCCTTGACGCTTTTCTGAAATGCCTGAGCAGCTTCCAGGAAATTTTTATCATTCTGGAAAGTCACCCCAAGATAGTTCGCGGATTCCGCATGACCTTGATCCGCCGCACATTGAAACATTTGACGAGCAATATCCGGCGCGGCGTCCGCGGGATCAAGCAAGTTTGCCACGTAATACTGCGCATCAGCATTCCCCAGATCTGCAGCTTTTCGAATATACCGTCGCCCCGCATCTTCATCATGCTGAAGGCCGTATCCATTCAACAAGTAGTGACCAATGTCGTAGTATCCGCTCGGCACACCAGCCTTGATAAGTTGCTCCGCCAGATCAACGCTCTCCTTTTCTGGGTTAGGTGATGATGCGGCTCCAGACGAAATCAGGATTTGCAAATTGTGATTAGCTTTGTAGTGTCCATGCGCTGCAGCGATCCGATAGTAGCGCGCGATATCACTAAAATCCTTTCCTCCCTCCTTTTTCTGAAGGTATCGTCCATACTGAAACAGCTTGTCCGCTTCCGGATCGAGAGGGGGCAAATGATCAGCTTCATGCGTGCAAGTGAAGGCCAGATTCAGACGCACCGCATTCATGTCAGGTAAAGAATTCATAGCACTCTCATTCTTCGAGCAGGCTGCCAGTAGGCATGAAATCAGTAAGGTGATAGAAATTCTTCGCATACTTAATCGAGCGCGCTTCGCGTTGTCGTCGCGGTCTGAAAATTGACAATTGAAGAAAATGGCGCCTGCTTCTTTGAATTCAGAAAAGTCTGATTTTTTGAAAGAATCATCTTCCAAGTATCATAAACTCGCCCAAAATCATCGCCAATTGAATCACTCAAAATGTCACCGGCATCCTTTATTCCCTGAACTGGACTCAACTTCGTATGAATCGTCCACAGCCTTTTCCGAAGAGCCTTCGTTATATCGCCATTTTCGTGCGCGATGTTCAGCTCGCTATCCACCTCCATGCTGCGCGTGTTAACGTTCGCAGACCCATGAGTCGTGAACACATCGTCGATCAGCATGATCTTGCTATGAACATACGTATTCATCCAATTTCCAGCCGGGGAATCGGGCGCAACCAACGTACATATTAGCGTCTTGAGTCCAGGAATGTCTCCAGGGATAATTTTTCCCCGCTTGTTGTCATCAATCTTGGCATTCAATTCATTTAATTGCTGCTGCAACTTCTTTTTCTGCGCATCCATTTTTGCGTAGTACGACGCCATCTGTTCCGGCGTCCCTGCACCATACACCTTCGCGTTCTGAATGGCGCTGTCCACCCCGTCGATCCGAGTCTGCAAGTCCCAGCGTTGCTGCTGCATCACATCATCGCGCTCCATTCTCGTCACGTTGGGCATCGTGTCCGCATGGCCCAGCGACTCCATCATCCGGTACGTCGATACCTGTCCGTGGTCCAATGCATCATCGCTGGAATTGGTCACCACAAACAGGTAAAGCGGTCCGTGCTTGCCGATGTCTCGACCACCGCCGGTCTGCCGGTTGATTGCGGTTTTGATGTGATCGACCAGCGGCGGCCAACGGAAATACTGGTTCTCGATATAGATGTAGCGTGTCGCATTATCTGTCGTCTGCTTGTACATCGACCGGATATCGCGACGGTTTTCCGCTGCCTGCGATTGGGTCCGCAGAATTTGCGCCCGCAAGGGCGTCCCTCGATTCTTGTCGACAACGAGGCGTTTGGCGAGTGACCGTCGCGGCGTCGTCAAATCCATGTTGGTCGTGTGTTGCCACGCACGACAGAAATTCACATTCAGATGCTCGAGGATTGGCCCGGTCACCATCGCGGACATGTCCTGCCTCGGCGTTGCGCCATTGCGACCGGCGCGCGCATGCATCCGCGCAAACGAATGTTGATCGTCGTCCCAGTATGCGTCCAGCGTGTTGTGGCCCATTACGAAGCCAACCGCATGCTCCGGCCATTCATAGTCGACCATCACGGATTTTTGGTGATGCGAAGGCTCGCTGCTAAAGCCGACCGTAACGGCCTCCTCGTTCAAGCTCTTGTCGTCCCGGAACATCATCTCGCGATGGATGATTTCCCAGCGATCCTTCAACGAGAAATCGCGCGTCGCCATCTCGATGCAGGGCAGCCCCGGAATGCCGAGAATCTTGTCTCCTGGCTGTGGCGGAGGCAAACCCGCCGCATGCCGCGCACGCAATTTTGCGGCGATCTCTTCTTTGAAGTCGTCGCGATATAGCGATGGAGAGACCTTGCGTGCTTCCTTGTACCAGGCGCGGTCGTATTCTCTCTCCGCGTCGTTCTCGTTCTGAAACGCGCGACTTCTTAGCCAGTTCAATCCAGGCGTCGAATTCTCACTGAACTGGGCAACTGCCAAAGAGTCGGCCCAGCACAGAATCCGAACTCGAACGCCTTGCAGCCCCTTCGTAACGAGCAGCTCACCAATGTTCATCGATGCGACCCCAAGCTCGCGCTTGAAGTACATCGACGGCTGGAACCCCCAGCAGATGATGTCGACGCTGTACTTCGCCGCCAAGATGGCGTCATACACGGCCCCGAACGCTTCCCGACCGTTTACGAGCGGCCTGTATGAGCAATCAACCGGATGAAACTCGACGCCCTTTTTCTCGTCGTTGATGTCCACGAACCACGGAAAGGTCGGCGATGCGGTCGAAGTATGGTTGAGCGCCATAGGCGTCGTTATCGTCTTGTCTGTCATGCATCGTCTCCCGACCCTGTACCGAGCAGATTACTGTATCGCGTTCTGTTCAAAGCTCGATCACCCGGCGGCTCGATATCCGTGGCAGTACTGCTCTCGTGATACTGAAACCCCTGATTCGCAAGCGCACCATTCGCCGCATCCCGATACTCCCCCGGCACCGGAATCTCGTGCTTCACGCCATTGGCCATCTCCAGCGTGTACTTCTGCGTGGTGACCTGATGATCGATCGGCAACTGCCCTGACTTGTCGAACACGCCCTGCTTGACCAGCGCCCCGTCCGCGTAAAGCTTGTACGGCATACCCACCGGAACGACACCAGTGGCAGACGGTGACGCCATCGTATTCAGCATCAACCGCCGCGTCGGCAGATCCTTGAACGCGGGGTTGGTGACATCCATGCTCGTCGGACCACTGAACGCATGCTGCGCCCCCTTCACGTCGATCTTGCCCGGCGCATGAATCTCGATGTCGCCGCCTTTGAGCCGGATGTACGCACCGCCCGACGTCAACAAAATCTCCTGTTGCGCCGAGGCTTGAACCTTCTCGGTAACAGACGCCAGCAACAGCGATTTCTGCGCCGTCACTTCGACATTATCCGCATGGGTTTGAACCTCGATCTTCCCCTTCGCCGCAAACAGCTTCATCCCGGCGTTCTGCACGAACAGGCTCAGTTTCTCCGTAATGCTGGCAACGAGCGACTTGCCGGTCGCAACGTGCGTGCTTTGCCCGCTGACGATATTGACGTGCTGATCGGCTGCAACGTGCGTCGACTTCTGCGTCGACAGGCCGATGCCCGCAGGCGCGGCAACCAGGATCACGGGCTGCTTGAACGCGCCGGCGTCGCCCGTCCCTCCTCCGGCTGTCACACCGCCACCGCCCACCGCCCCTGATTCGTTGTGCTGCGCCGCATCGGCAAAGGCCTTGAACGTGTCGTGCCCATCCTTCAGGCTTTCCGCCTTCGACGTTTCGCTCGCCTGCGACAGGCCATCGAGGATACTCATCGAGCCGTTCAATTGACGCGTCGCCAACGTGGTATCGAGCGGCTGACTGGCGACCGGGTGCGTCGTCACGAACAACCCTCGCCCGGCCCGCAGCGCACCGTAGGCCTCCGAACTCAGATCGAAGCCCTTGCCCAGGTAACTGCCGCGCGTGTTGTCGGTCTGGTCGATCAGGTAGCCCAGGTGCAACGCCGCGTTCGTACTGCTGCTGTACAGGTGTACGCGGTTCTGGCCCGTCGAATCGTCCATCACCATCTGGTTGTAGCCGCTCCCCGAGAATTCCTGGGACCGGTAACCCGACAGCAGGGCGTTCGAATGCCATCGCGGCTTTGCGCCCCCGTTGTACACCCGGTGCAGCGCAATCGGACGATCGATGTCGTTCCCGATATGGCCAATCAGCAGTTCCTCTCCCGCGCGCGGCATGTGAACGCCGCCATACCCGTCGCCGGTATCGGATTGCGCGACACGCACCCAGCACGAAGCCCGCTCGTCGCCTTCATTGTGCCGGTCCCAGATGAACAGCACCTTGATCCGGTTCAGGTCGTCGGTATACGCCT
Organism: Burkholderia sp. BCC1999; assembly: GCF_905339975.1. Classification (NCBI taxonomy): domain Bacteria; kingdom Pseudomonadati; phylum Pseudomonadota; class Betaproteobacteria; order Burkholderiales; family Burkholderiaceae; genus Burkholderia; species Burkholderia sp. BCC1999. The sequence goes on from NZ_CAJPHP010000013.1 coordinate 165,884, forward strand.
GCTCCCCCTTCGGACCGGCAACGATGGCCGATTCGAGCTTTGCTTCGGGCTTTTTGTGCTCGAGGGGGCTGTGATACGGGACCGACGTGCGCTGCGCTTCGATGGCCACTCGATAGAAACCCGTCGAGCCATCGGCATGCGACACGGAGAACCGCTTGTCCGTGTCGTCCGCATCGGCCTGCTTCACTGCCTGATAGAGGCTATGCGGGTAATTCGCTTCGTGTCCGGAAAGCGGAACGTTGTTGACGATGATCCACTCGACCTCGATCACCGCGAATTCCCGGTGATCAGCCGCGTCCTGATCATGCTCGGGATGTCCGGTCAGCGTGAACCGCCGCCCCGCATCGATGCGGCGCACCCCACCGACACCGTCGTAGCGCTTGGCCTGCGACTCCCATTCCTCCATGCGGATCTTGCTGAGATGGTCGCCACGCTCCTGTTCGGGGTACGTATAGCCGCCCGTGTATTCATACACCTCGGCCTGCGACGGGAGATCACCCTGATTGGCCATCGTGGGAACCGACGTCGCCTTCGGATTGGCTGGCGTGGCGGGATTCTTGTAGTCGAACGTTCGCGTCGACAGCAGGACAGACTGCAGCGTCCGGGTTCCTGCCCACTGCGTAAAAGCGTCCACTTCACCATGAACGCTCGCATGGGAAAAATCGACCGTTGCCGGCTCAAGCGGCTCGAGCGTCTGAAGACGATCGGTGATCACCAGCGTATGTGACTTTCCGTCCTGCGCCTGTTTCCAGACGCCGTACAGGCCCTCGGATTCGAGCAGCCGGTGTACGAAATTCCAGTCGGTTTCGTCCTGACGGCAGTAGGATCGTGAAGGCAGCGGTTGCGACAATTCAAAGCGATACATTCCGCGTGCCTGCGGATGATCATTGAATACATCGGTAATGATTGCGTCGACGCTTTTATCTTGCCAGTGGCGCTGGTCGCGACGGAATTTCAGGAAATGCAGCCACGACGAGAAACTGAGCTGATAACACGCGAGGCCGCCGTCCACACCGAGTTTTCTCGCGGTATGAACGTAGCCGTGATGAGGCAGATAGGTCTTGTCGGTCTGCTGAATCCACAGCGTGACGGGCTGCGAAATCAGTGTCTTGAGCTGGACATCGTTCGACGTCGACACGCAGTCGATCATGAACAGGTAATCTCGACCGATGCGGGACTGCCCGAACACCCGGTGCGGGATCAGCACGTTACTGCCAAGCGGTGTATCGAGCTTGAGAAGTCGTTCTTGCTGAACCAGCCCTCCCGTGAGTGTCCCGATCATGCTGTGCGCATCCATAGCGCCTCTCTCAGAATTATGTTGTTCTTGACTGACGATTCTACGAATGACGATTCTGTGACGTCAATCGGGGGCAATTCAAATAATTGAAAACTGTAATCGCTCATTCATCCATATGAATGGATTTAGTAATTTCGCGATACTGCTCCGCACACCCCATTCGCACCGGTATGCCGGCGGCGCCGTGACGCTTGGCCGTGACGCACCGCGCAACGCGAAGCCGCAGCCCGCCGAGATCGAGTTCGCGGACGGAGCGGGCGCCACCGCTACGCCTTCTCACATCGTCGACGACACGCTCGAACTCGCCATCGACAAATACGTCACGCAAAAGCGCCACAAGGTCACCGCGCGCCGCCGGCTGCCGCGGCCCGCCGACACCACGCGTGGCGTGTTACCAAAAAACTGCCGGTCACCTGATATTCCCGCGCGAAAGCCTCCAGCCCTTGCACGACAGTGCCTGTCCGTCATCGCCCATCCGACCGCATGACACCCGCGCTACGATCCCTGCCCCTTACGCCCTAATGACGCCGATCGACGTATTGGCGTCGGGATATGCATCGCCCATCAATTCGTTAACGACGCTACGAATCGCCGCTCGCCTCATCCCTGGACGCTGAGCGCCTTCTCGATCGCGGCAATCAGCTTGAACGCATCATCCCGCGCGATCAAAAAACCACGAGGGGTGTACTCGCATCCGAACGCATAGAAGCTCGGCAGAAGTGTCACCATGTCTTTCTGCCGATCGAGATCGACTTCGCATTTCGTCAACGGGAAGAACGTGGGCGCCTCGGCCGGCATGTTGTACACGATGTTCTCCTAGTACATTTTGCGCGGCGGCAGCATGCGCTTTGCCCGCAGTCGCTGCCTGGCCACGGCGCTGGCCTTTTTCCGCTTGCGTTCCGTCGTGGGCTTTTCATAGCCGGTACGACTGCGCAGTTCGCGGATCAGCCCGGTTTTCTCGATGCCGCGCCGGAATCGCCGCAGCGCGACATCGATCGGTTCGTTGACTTTGAGTGTAATGGTTGTCATCAGGATCCTGTTTCAGGGAAAGGGAAGGGTGAACGGAAAACTAGCCAAGCCGTGTCATGACGGCACTCGCGATCCCGTCGGACTCGAATTCCGAATATCCGGCTCCGATCGACAGTGCGCGTACCGCCGCGAACATGTGCAATTCCTGCTGATGGCGCAGCGCCGAATCGGCGATTCCCGCGGGCACGACCGTGCCCGTCCAGGTCACCTCGCGCCGTTCTATCAATCCGAGCAGCTCATCGACAATCATTTCGTTCTCCGAATTCATGACGCATTGCACAGCCCGCGCACGCCACATCAAAGCGAGGCGGCGAAGAAATCCTGTTTGTCGTGATTGCTGTCGATGATGTTCTCGGCATAGCTCAGTGAGGCGCGACGTGCGTCACCGGCATTGTCGAACGGGCGACGCTCACGCAACATGAAAGTCTGGCTGCGGGTCAGCGTATCGTCGGTGCCGCGAAGGCAGATCTTGACCGCCGCGTCGAAACCGGCGTCGTAGTTGTGCGGGCTGCCATTCAGCGCCGGCACGTGAGGGTAAATCAGTGGATAAATCTCGAATCCACGGTAGATATGCATGCTCATGACGAACTCCTGGCGTTCGGCCACGACGCATCGCATGGGCGAACACATCCGGCCTGCATCCCCGTTGCGGAGCGGCCGATAGGGTGAAAGGGACAACGTTGCAGCGCGGAGGCGGGGCGATGCAGCAAGCGGGTATCGGGAGGGGCGAGCGGCCGGTGAGCTGGTGCCGGCACGGATGAACCCATCATACGCGCATCGTTTGTCGGACGCCCAACTTATTCCGGGTTGCGCGCGGCAATGCGCGCAGGTGCGATCGCACGGCATACGGTATTCGGCCACGAGGCCGACGCAAGCCGTGCCGCACGATTCCGATCGCGATTACAGCGTCGGCACGCGCTTCTTCGGGCGCGATTTCGTGACTGCGGCGGGTTTGGGCGGAACCCAGTTCAATGCGGTGCCGAGCCTGGGCAGCACGATCGCCGGCTTGGCACGCGGCGGGGCCTTGTTGCTACGGGACTGACTTCGGGTCATGCGGGTTCTCCTGCCGCACCGCTCGTGCGATCCAATGAGCGTGACGCATCAAGTCACGTGCGCAACCGAACACGCACGCTGCGCTGCGTGTCCACGCAGCGGCGTGCGTACGGGCACGACGTCGGTGCGTCACCCGTGAAGCGGCGATGACGTGCCGCTTCGTGAGCGACGCGGACGGCCCGGGGCAATTACAGCGGGGTAATGTTCGACGCCTGCAGTCCCTTGGGGCCCGTCTTCGTCTCGTAGCTGACCTTCTGGCCCTCGGCGAGAGTCTTGAAGCCCTCGCCGCGAATCTCGGAGAAGTGGGCGAACAGATCGTCGCCGCCGCCGTCGGGCGTGATGAAGCCGAAACCCTTGCTGTCGTTGAACCACTTGACGATACCGGTATCCATGTTAGATCTCCTGAAAATATGGATGAGCGCACGTCCCCGGAAAGGACGCGGACACAAAAAATAATCAAGGAGGGAGAGGACAACGAATACCGCAGGCTGCGGTCGATGATGAGCAGCAATCGCGCTTCTTGAATACTTACGCGGCCGACAGTACGCCTCGCCAACAGGTGTGTCAAGCGCTTTCGGCCGCGGGGTAGAGCGCGCGGCGACCGTTCGCGCCGCCCCGACGACACCCTCAGAGGGAGGCCAGCAAACGCAACTGATGCTCGGTTTCGGTGCCGTTGATCAACGCAAAGAACCCGGTCTCGCGACGCTCGACCACCGACAGGCCCTCGGTGTCGGAGAAGATGTTCCACGCGACGTCGTCGACATGCGCAAACCCGCCGCGCGATCGTGCAAACGCCCGCAACAGCGGGCTCGCCTCGCGGCGAAGCACCAGGCGATCTTCATTCAATACGTACGGTGCCAAACCGGCACGCAGGACGAGGTAACAGGGAATGGCACTGCGATCGATTTTCATGGGCACGCCGTTTCTTCCGGAGGTACGTTGCCGATCTCGCTCGTGTCGACGCGAACCACTGAACAGCGCTTGCTTCACTATACGCGCACCGCTGCCCGGCACGCCATCGCCACCGCGCGAAGGCCCGTCACGGCTGCGGAGATCCGCTAGAAATTTCGCTATACAAACGGATTGAACGGCGTACCATCGAGGCGTCGGATGACCGGTGGCCGATTCCGGCGCATTGCGCTGCATACCTCCTTGAATTCGATCGGGCCCCTCACCTCGACCGATCGCCCCGGCGCCGTCGATCGGCATTGATGCCCCCTTCCTGCCCCGTCGCTTGAGCGTGGCTCCGAAGCAGTTCCGGAGCAGCGGGCCTTCTCCTCTCCCTGCGGGCGGCATCCGGTTTGCCGGTCCATCCTTTACCCTCCCGCGCCAGCCCACTCGCGGTAACCCGACAGGGAGGAGCCCATGCTCTTCGACACGACACGTTTCCGGATCGACCCGACACCGCGCAGGGCGGACGACGAATACATCGCGCATGCGCGGATCACCACGATTCTTCTGGATGGAGATGAGCAGGAAGTTCACGCCAGCGGCGACCTCGCCGGCTTCGATGCGCGCGATGACGCAGTAGCCTACGCGACCCACTGGGCCGAAGGATGGCTGAACGCGCAGTTCGGTTGAGCACGTACGATCCGCAACCGTGGAGGCGACCCGCAACGGCGGAACGTGAACCGTTCGAGCGATGCCGGCTTCGCGCACGGCCGGCGCGAGCGTGAACTCGTCCCAAGCGCTAAAATCCGCCGCCTGAGCATCCACGACGAGCAAGCGTTTTGACGGCGTTCGAGCAGGGTTTCATCCTCACCCGCCACTGGCGGGACACCGCATCCGGCATCGAGATCGAGTTCTGGCTGGCAACCGAACAAGGTCCGCGCCGCGTACGCTTGCGCCCGCAGGAAGCCGTCGCGTTCATCCCGGCCGATCAGCAGGCGCTCGCCGAACGCACGCTGGCCGGCGAGCGCGAAGCCGAGCTGCGCCCACTCGCGCTGCGCGACTTCCAGCAGCGGCCGGTCGTCGGCCTCTATTGCAAGCGCTACCGCCATCTGTCCGGACTCCAGAAGCGCCTGGCCGCGGCCGGCGTCGACGTCTACGAAGCCGACGTGCAACCGCCCGACCGCTACGCGATGGAGCGCTTCATCACGGCCTCGGTGCAGTTTCGCGGCCAGTCCGGCCGCGACGGCACGCTGACCGGTGGCGAACTGAAGCCCGCAGACGGCTACCGCCCGACGCTGCGCTGCGTGTCGCTCGACATCGAGACCAGCGTCCACGGCGAGCTGTATTCGATCGCACTCGAAGGCTGCGGGCAACGGCAGGTCTACATGCTCGGCCCGCCGAACGGCGACGCAAGCAGCGGCGCAGGCACGCCGGACTTCGCTCTCGACTATTGCGACAGCCGGGCCGCGATACTCACGCGGCTCAACGAATGGTTCGAAACACACGATCCCGATGCGGTGATCGGCTGGAACCTCGTGCAGTTCGACCTGCGCATCCTGCATGCGCATTCGGAGCAATACGGCATCCCGCTGAAGCTCGGCCGCGGCGGCAGCGTGCTCGACTGGCGCGCGCACGGCCAGCAGCCCGACCACTTCTTCGCGGGCGCGGCCGGCCGGCTGATCCTCGACGGCATCGACATGCTGAAATCCGCGACGTGGACGTTCCCGTCGTTCAGCCTCGAATACGTGTCGCAGGCACTGCTGGGCGAAGGCAAGTCGATCGACAACCCGTACCAGCGGATGGACGAGATCCAGCGCCGCTTCGATCACGACAAGCCCGCGCTCGCGCGTTACAACCTGAAGGACTGCGAGCTCGTCACACGCATCTTCGACAAGGCCGACCTGCTGTCCTTCGCGCTCGAACGCGCGAGCGTCACGGGCCTCGCGGCCGATCGCACCGGCGGCTCGGTCGCGGCGTTCACGCACCTGTACCTGCCGCGCATGCACCGGCTCGGCTATGTCGCGCCGAACCTCGGCGACGTGACGGGACAGAACAGCCCCGGCGGCTTCGTGATGGATTCGCGCCCCGGCCTGTACGACTCGGTGCTCGTGTTCGACTACAAGAGCCTCTATCCGTCGATCATCCGCACGTTCCTGATCGATCCGGTCGGCCTGATCGAAGGGCTCGCGAACCCCGGCGACGACGCATCGGTGCCCGGCTTCCTCGGCGCGCGCTTCTCGCGCACCGCGCACTGCCTGCCCGATGTCGTACGCCGCGTATGGGAAGGCCGCGACGATGCGAAGCGGCAACGCAACGCGCCGCTGTCGCAGGCGCTGAAGATCATCATGAATTCGTTCTACGGCGTGCTCGGCTCGACGGGCTGCCGCTTCTTCGACCCGCGCCTCGCGTCGTCGATCACGATGCGCGGCCACGAGATCATGCATCGCACGCGCGAGCTGATCGAAGCTCAGGGTTACGAAGTGATTTACGGCGATACCGATTCGACGTTCGTGTGGCTCGGCCGCGCGCACGACGACGACGAAGCCGGCATCAAGGGCCGCGCGCTCGTAGAGCACGTGAACCGCTGGTGGCACACACACCTGCGCGACCACTTCGGGCTCGACAGCGCACTGGAGCTGCAATACGAACGGCACTACCGCCGCTTCCTGATGCCGACCGTGCGCGGCGCGGAAGAAGGCAGCAAGAAGCGCTACGCGGGCCTCGCGGCCGCGGCCGATGGCGGCGAGGACCTCGTGTTCAAGGGGCTCGAAACGGTGCGCACCGACTGGACGCCACTCGCGCAGCAATTCCAGCGCGAGCTGTACCGGCGGGTGTTCCGGCGCGAGCCGTACCAGGATTTCATTCGCGACACCGTGCGACGCACGCTGGCCGGCGAATTCGACGATCAGCTGGTCTACCGCAAGCGCGTGCGCCGGCCGCTGCGCGAGTACGAGCGCAACGTGCCGCCGCACGTGCGCGCGGCGCGGATCGCCGACGAGTTCAACCACGCGCAGGGCCGGCCGCTGCAGTATCAGCGCGGCGGCTGGATCAGCTACGTGATGACGACGGCCGGCCCCGAGCCGCTCGAAACGATGCGCTCGCCGATCGACTATGCGTTCTACCTGAGCCGCCAGCTTCAGCCTGTCGCCGACGCGATCCTGCCGTTCCTGCGGGACGATTTCGAGCGCGTGATCTCCGGGCAGGGGCAGTTGTTCGGCGACTGACGTCGTGGCGGCACGGCGACGCGGCCCGCCCGTCGCGCACTGTGGCGTATTCCGGAAACACAGTTCACCTGGAATCGGCATTTATCCGGCCGGCTTGGATTCCTAAACTTGCGTCGTCGGGTAAGCCAACCGCCACGCAACCGTCTGAGGAAACCATGAAATCGATCGCTGCCACCATCGCCACCGTCGTCGCCGTCACCGCTACCGCGACTGCCCTGCTCGCCGCTCCGGCCGTGTCCTACGCGCAGTCGTCGCACTCGACGCTCACGCGTGCGCAGGTTCGCCAGGAACTGTTCGACCTCGAAGCCGTCGGCTACGACCCGGTCGCCAGCAACGGGGACAACTATCCGGGCGACATCGTCGCCGCGCAGGAACGCCTGACCGCCAAGCGCCTCGCCGAACGCAAGAACGCCGAGGCAGCCTACGGGTCGAATGGCGCACCGGCTATGGAAGCAGGCACGCCGGCAGTTGCAACCGTGAAGCAGTAACGCGCGCGGCCGGTCGCGTCGGAAAAGAGCGCCGCTCCGGGCCGCCCGCGGCCCGTCCGGCTAAAATACCGGCCTGCCGCGCGTCCCGCCGCGGCCGGAGGACATTCAATCATGACCGCACGTCGCGGTGCCGCGGTCGCCATCGCACCCGGACACGAGACAGCCAGCCTGTCGAAAGCCCAGAACACGTTCAATACGCTCGTCAAGCAGATCGAAAAGCGGCGCGAGCGGCTGGGCGCCTGGGACGCCGTGATGCCGGCCTTCCAGAAGAAATTCGTCGACGGGCTGCTGCCGCTCGAACAGGCCTCGACGGCGTTGCGGATCCGCTTGCTCAATCTGCTCGACGACGCATTCCTGCAGAAGGGCTTGAGCAAGGCCGAACAGCGCACGCTGTCCGGGCTGATCGCCGACATGGCGCGCAACCTGCTCGACTTCAGCGACGACGCGCAGTTGAAAGTCATCTACAACCGGCACCACGCATCGGGCGACGACGGCCGCGCAGCGGCCGACCGCGCACCGGCAAGGCAAGAACCGGAGCCGATTCCCGACGTTGCACCGGCGGACGATCTCGATTCGCTGTCGCCCGACGAACTCGCCGAGCGCATGCAAGCGGAACTGGACGAGCAGTTCAGGCGCGACATGGCCGAGCACGAGGCCCGCGAAGCACAGCGTGCGAAGCGCAAGAAAGCGCCCCGACAATCGGCCGCGCAAGCGAAGCGCGAGGCCGAGCAGGCCGAATCGAGCAAGTCGATCCGCGAGGTCTATCGCAAGCTCGCGAGCGCGCTGCACCCCGATCGCGAAACCGATCCTCAGGAACAGGCACGCAAGACCGTACTGATGCAGCGGGTCAACCACGCGTATGAGAAGGGCAATCTCCTGCAACTGCTCGAACTGCAACTGGAAATCGAGCAGATCGACCGGCGCGCGATCGACGGCCTGAGCGAAGCACGGTTGACGCGCTACAACGGCATCCTGGAGGAACAGCTCCGCGAGCTGGATCAGGAGATTCAGCACGTCGAAACCGGCTTCCGGCGAACTTACGGGATCGCGCAGTCGGTCAAGGTCGCGCCCGATACCGTGATGCGCATGCTCACGCGCGACATTGCCGGCATGCAGCGCAGCAACCACGACCTCACCGTGGCGCTGCGCGAGTTCGACGATCCGGAAAACGTCCGGGTCTGGCTGAAGGACATGAAGCGCCGGCCTGCTTCGTCCCGCTTCGACGACGATTCTTTCTAGGCGCGGTTCGACCCTGCGGAAACGGCGGCACACCACGCCGCCGCCCGCCCGGACACCCTGCCTTACGCCTTGTGCCCCGAGATCGGCCCTGCTTCACCGGTCAGGTTGAACACGCTGTCGATCCACGCGAGAAACGTCGAGAACGTGAAGTCCGACCACTGCTGCGTGCGGAACGCCTTCATCACCGGCGTATCGGCCGGGTCCTGCTGGTTCAGCAGGTTGTCGACGAACGTGCCGATGTCGGCATCGGTGCCGTTCTCGTGAATCCCCGACCCGGTGAAGCTGACGGCCGTCACCTGGTGGTCGTCGATGAAGTCGTTGCGCGCCCACGGCATGAAGTAGCCGAAGTTCGGCAGCGGGTTCAGCGTCTGCTTGAGCCCGTCCAGTTCCTTCGCGAACATCGCGAGCGACAGCGAATCCTTCGTCGCATCGTCGGGCGCCGCCATCACGGCCGGCACGAACGCGCGATAGTGATACGCGGCGATGATCTTGTCGCGCTGGTAGCTGGAAAAACCGAAGCGATCATGCGGAAAGGTCGCCGACAACGCCGCGTACGCGCTCCCCATGTTGCCCGGATCGAAACGGCTGGTCAGCCGGCTGTTCACGGTGATCATCCCGTCGGGGCCCGTCATCCCCCACTCGGTGCGCACCTTGTCGTACAGGCCGACCGACGGATGCGCGGCCGCATCGGCATCGAACGGCGTGTTGAACACCGTACCGGCATCGTCGAGCAGCGAACTATGCGCCTGCGGCTGCAGCGTGTTGCGCAGCGTCGCGTAGTTCGCGAGCGTGCCGTAGCCGCCCGCGCTCATCCCGTACACGAGCAGCCGGTTCGGCTTGCCGAAGCCGTGCGATGTCAGCCACTGCGCGACCGCCTGGATGTTCTTCAGCCCGCTGTAGTGCTGGAGGCGCCAGTCGCCGGAGGGCGACGTATAGTTGCGCACCGCGCTGCCCATGTGGATATCTCCGGTGCAATAGGGCACGAAAACCTGTGTCCATTGCTGCGTCTCGACCTTCGGCTCGCCGACGAGAATGTGCGCGAGATCCATGCGGGTGAGCAGCGGCGACAGGAACGACGACAGCAGGCTCTCGTTCGCGGTGCCGTTCATGTAGTTGTGCGGGATGCCGTCCGGATTGAAGCCGCCGAGGCCGGCCTCGGCGCCGGTCGACGTCTGCGTGCAGGTACCGTAGTTCCAGCACGCGCCGCCCGGCTCCATCATGTACAGCAGGTTGTCCGACTGCGCGCGATTGATGTAGAAGCGCATCGGCGTGCCGTTGCCGCACGATGCGCCGCTACTCTCCGGCAACGTCACTTCGTACCACGAATAATAGGGAATCGACGGATCCGGCATGGTCGTATCGGCCGCGTGGCCGTTCAGTGCCGCGCAACCGAGCAGCGTCGCGACGGCGACGCGCAGCAGGCATCGTGCTGTGGACATCTCCCCTCCTTGTCGATGGACATGACGCGGCCGCCGGGCATCGTCCCGGCGTCGCGGATTCGGCGCTCAATGCGCGCCGGACGGTGAAGCGCCGTCGAACAGCTGGACACGCAACGCCTGCAGGCGCTGCGCGATGACGGTCTGTTGCTGGTCGGGATCGGCAATGCTCGCCTGAACCTGCCGGACGACGTCGCGGCTTTGCCGCTCGTACGCGAGATAGCGCGGATCCTGCGCGGGCGACGGGCCGACCGTCTGCTGCGCATACGTATCCCATTGCGCGCGCATCGACCGGATCGCCGCGCTGCGTGTCGCAGGATCGGCCTCGGTATCGGTCAACAACGCCGCGCTGAGCGCTTCCGCCTGCACGGGCACGATTTCGTTGCGCGCGACATGGTCGGGAAGTTCGTCGAGAATCCGGCGCGCGAGCGCGTCGCGCTCGCCTTGCGGCAGGCTGTTGCGGCGATCGCCGTACGCGGCGACTTCATCGCGGAACCGCGCGAACGCGACGATGCGCTTCACTTCCGCGTCGGCGTCGGGGCGCCCCGCGAGGCTGCGGCGCAGCGCGTCGACATCGAGCCGCCGCTCTTCGGGGCCGGGCGTCGCGGCGCCGGTGCCGAACGCATCGGCCGCGCCTGGCTGCGCGCTCGCCATCGCAGCCGTCGTGCCCGATGACGCGGCTTGCGCCGGTGTCGCTGCTTCATATCGCCAGATTGCAACGACGGCCACGCCGATCGCCGCGATCGCGCCTGTGCGCCGCCAGAGTGCCCTGTCCTTCTTCACGTCGCCTCCTCGTCACGTCATGCCGTTCTGCGCCGGTGCACCGCGAGTAGGTTCTAGGTCGAATCCGGCACGCAGTCAAAAGCGGCGCTAGAACGCAGGCACTAAACCTGCTCGCCTCGGCCGCGCCCGGCAAAACGTTTGAAACGCGTTTCGTTGCCGCTCGGGCACACGCGGCATGTCGCGCGCCACGCCCGTGCGGCGGCGGTTCGGGCCGGTGCACGTCCTGCGAGTCGCGGCGCCAAGCAAGGCACGGTCCAGCCGAACGTCGCGCGGCGGCGCCCGTTCGGCGTGGCCGATACGGATGGCCGGATCGGACCCGTCTAACGACCCGCTCAGCGCTTGGTCACCATTTTGGCCAGCCCTATGCTGATTTCCGACACGCGCCGAACGGTCGACGCGACACACACCCGAACCAGCCGAGCCCGTTCCATGAGCCGTGCAGACCTTCCGCTTCGCGCCCCTGCGGCCGTCCGCGACTACCGTTACTACCGCGACGCGCTCGCGGGCCGCCGGCTCCCCGCCGCGTTCGTCGATCTCGATTGCCTCGACGCCAATCTCGCCGACCTGAAGCGCCGCGCGCACGGCATGCCGATCCGGCTCGCGACGAAGTCGGTGCGCTCGCGCGAGCTGATCGGCGCCGTGCTGGCCGCGGGCCCGTTCATGCAGGGGCTGCTGTGCTATTCGGCCGCGGAGGCCGCTTGGCTCGCGGACGGCGGGTTCGACGACATCGTCGTCGCCTATCCGACCGTCGAGCCCGACGACCTGCGCGCGGTGGCCGCGCAACTCAGGCTGGGCCGCTCGATCACGCTGATGGTCGACGACGGCGCTCAGGTGGACGCGATCGACCGGATCGCGTACGACGAACGCGTAACGATCCCGCTCGCAATCGATCTCGACATGTCATCGGCATATCCGGGCCTGTACTTCGGCATGTACCGCTCGCCGGTACGCGACGTGGCCGGCGCACTCGCGCTCGCCAACCGCATTCGCGAGCGGCAGCACGTGCGGCTCGACGGGCTGATGGGCTACGAAGGGCAGATTGCCGGCGTCGCCGACACCGAACCGGGCGGCGGCGCACGCAACGCGCTGGTGCGCCACCTGAAGCGCCGCTCGGCGCGCGAGATCAATGCGCGCCGCCAGGCCGCCGTGCAGGCGCTCGTGGCAGCCGGCCACACGCTGCGTTTCGTGAACGGCGGCGGCACCGGCAGCTTCGAGAGCACGCTCGGCGACGCGTCCGTCACCGAGCTCGCGGCCGGCTCCGGCCTCTACGCGCCGGCGCTGTTCGATCACTACGCGGCATTCCATGCGCAGCCGGCCGCCGGCTTCGCGCTGCCGGTCGTGCGGATGCCGCAGTCGGGCATCGCGACCTGCTCCGGCGGCGGCTATATCGCGTCCGGCCCGGCCGGCAAGAGCCGCCTGCCGCGCCCCTGGCTACCGGCCGGCTGCACGCTGATCGCCAACGAAGGCGCGGGGGAAGTGCAGACACCCGTGCGCGTGCCACCCGGCTTCGCGCCGGCCATTGGCGATCCGATCCTGTTCCGCCACGCGAAAGCCGGTGAGCTGTGCGAGCGTTTCAACACGCTGCTGCTGATTCGAGGCGGCCGCGTGGTCGGCGAGGCGCCCACCTATCGCGGCGAAGGCAAGAGCTTCTTCTAGCGGGCTGCGTGGTCCTCATTCAAACCGCTCAAACCAAACCATTCAAACGAAACCCACGGAGACAACGCATGTGGCGCAACTGGTCCGGATATGTCTGCAGTCCTGATGCAACCGTATCGACGCCCGCGTCGCGCACCGCGCTCGCGGCCGTGCTGCGCGATGCGGCGGCTTCGGGCGCCACCGTGCGCGCGGCGGGCGCCGGTCATTCGTTCTCGCCGCTCGTGCAGACCGACGACGTGATCCTGTCGCTCGATGCCATGCAGGGCGTGATCGACGTCGACCGCGACCGGCGCGTCGCGCGCGTGCATGCGGGCACGCGGCTGTGGGCGCTGGGCCCCGCGCTCGCCGCGCACGGCCTCGCGATGGAAAACCTCGGCGACATCAACGTCCAGTCGATCGCCGGCGCGACCAGCACCGGCACGCACGGCACCGGCATCACGCTCGGCAACCTGTCGACGCAGATCGACAGCCTGACCTTCCTGTGCGCGGACGGCAGCGAGATCCGCGCGACGGCCGACACGCATCCCGACCTGTTCGCGGGCGGCCGGATCGGGCTCGGCGCGCTCGGTGTGCTGACCGAGATCGGCCTGCGCCTCGTGCCGGCGTTCAACCTGCGCCTCGAGCGCGGCGGCATGCGGCTCGACGATTGCCTCGCGCAAGCGGACGCGCTGATCGCGAAGCATCGCTCGTTCGAGTTCTACTGGTTCCCGCACACCGACACCGTGCTGACCAAGGCGTGGGACATGACCGACGAGCCGGCCGACGCCGTGCACTGGGCGAGCCGCGCCTCCGAATCGTTCCTCGAGAATACGGTGTTCGGCGCGCTATGCGGGCTCGGCCGGCGCGTGCCGTCGCTGTGCCCGGCGCTGAGCCGGCTGTGCGCGTCGACCGTGTCGGCCGGCCGGCATGTCGATGCGGGTTACGCGATGCTGTCGACGGTGCGTCGCGTGCGCTTCAACGAAACGGAATGGTCGGTGCCGGCCGAACGCGGCGCCGATGCGCTGCGCGAAATCCGCGACTTCATCGCGCGCCGCAGCTTCCCGCTGATGTTCCCGATCGAATACCGCTGGGTGCGCGGCGACGACATCTGGCTGAGCCCCGACTACGGGCGCGACAGCGTGCGCATCTCGGTGCACCAGTATCGCGGGATGCCGTTCGACGCGTACTTCTCGGGCGTGCAGGCGATCTGCCGCAATCACGGCGGGCGGCCGCACTGGGGCAAGGTGCATACGCTGCGCGCGGCCGAGCTGGCCACGTGCTACCCACACTGGGACGACTTCCTCGCGCTGCGCGAACGGATGGACCCGCACGGCCGCTTCCTGACGCCGTACCTGCGCACGCTGTTCGGGCTACGGCAAAGCTCATCGGCACCCGCGCCGGCTTCCACGGCCCGCCGAGGGACACACCCGATGCACGAAACGGCCGGCGTCGCGCAAGATCGGCCGCGTTCCAGCCAGGAGGCTTCATGAGCACCGCCACGCTGCACACCGCCGCACCGTCGCGCCCCGATCCGTCGACCGGCGCCGTCGTGCGCCTCGCGCTCGCGTTCGCGGCGGCCACCAACGGCCTGATCCTGTCGCCGTTTCTCGTCGCGGCCGTGATGACGCGCTTCCGGCTCGACGAAGGCACGGCGACCGCGCTCGTCAGCGCCGAGATCCTCGGCATCGCGATCAGTTGTGCGCTGCTGTCGCACCGGATCGCGCGCGCCGCGCGGCCGTTCACGCTGGCCGGCATCGTCGGCACGATCGTCGGCCAGGCGGCCAGCGCGGTCGCGCCCGGCGTCGCATCGGCGGCCGCCGCGCGCGGGATGACGGGGCTGTTCGAAGGGATGCTGTTCGTCGTCGTCGCATCGGGTGTGTCGCAGCGCGCGTCGACCGACCGCCTGTGGGGGCAAATCAACCTGCTCGCGGGCGGCATCAACGGCGGCATCCTCGTGCTGATCTCCGCGCTGCCGGCCGCGTGGCTCGGCCGCTGGGTGTTCGCGCTGCTGGCTGCCGTCGTCGCCGTGCTGGCGCCCGCGATCCGCGGCATCGACGCGTTCGCGAGCGCGCAGTCGCAGGCCCGCGTACGCGGCCACGCGCTGCCGTGGCGGCCGGTCGTCGCGATCTGGGTCGTGACCGCGCTCGTGTACGGCGTGCAGGCGTCGCAATGGGCGATTGCCGGCTTCGTCGGCGAGCGGGCCGGGCTGTCGCCGACGACGATCGGCGTGCTGCTGTCGGTGTCGTCGCTGCTCGGCTTCGTCGGCGCGGCGATTCCGTCGCACCCGGCCAGCCACAAGCACCGCCTCGTGCTGATCTGGGCCGCTCAGCTCGCGATGATCGGGTCGATCGAATGGTTCTTCGCCGCGCGCGGCGGCAGCGCGTACTTCCTGAGCCAGTTCGTGTTGAACAGCGCGTTCTTCGTCATCGTGCCGTTCCTCACTGGGATGCTGTCCGACGTCGACCCGGACGGCTCGCTCGTCGCGCGCACGCTCGTCGTCACGTTCTTCGCGGCCGGTATCGGCACCGCGCTGTCCGGCGCGCTGCTCGACCGCTTCGGCGGCACGCATGTCGCCCACGTGCTGTGCGTGGCCGTGCTGGCGGCCGCGCCATGCGTGCGCATCGCGTTGCGTCGCGCGGAATCGGGCGCCGTGGCCCGCGCGTCGTCCTGATCGCACTGCGCAACGGCGTGGCCGCGACGCACCACGAGATTGGCCGCCACGGCCGTGGCCCGCGCAAATTTGGTTTTCTACAGTCGTTTCCGGCAGTGCAACGCTGCCGGCCCCCTGACCGATGTGGAGTCCAGAAGAATGAATCGTCCCGATAGCATTCGCGCGGCGTGCTGCGCGGTGATGGTCCTGGCCAGTGCCGGCGCGCATGCGCAAAGCAACGTGACGCTCTACGGCGTGATCGATGCGGGCATCCGCTACGAGACGCACGGCGTGTCCTATGGCGCCGACGGCACGCCGGTGTCGACCGGCCGCAAGATCTCGATGGCCGACGGCGGCGGCCTGACCGAAAGCTACTGGGGCCTCAAGGGCAATGAGGATCTGGGCGGCGGGCTGTCCGCGCAGTTCAACGTGGAAAGCCACTTCGGCCCGAACAGCGGCGCCATCGTGCCGGCCGGCTCGCCGAATTTCTTCCAGGTCGCGTACGTGGGACTGACGTCGACGTCGCTCGGCCAGCTCTCGCTCGGGCGCCAGTACAACGTGCCGTTCGAGATGGTGTCGCTGACCTTCGGCTCGAACCTGTGGGCCGGCCCGCAGGACCCGTACTTCAACCTGTTCAAGCCGGAGCAGACGATGCTCGCGGGCGCGCGCACCAGCAACATGATCCAGTACGGCGCGCAGCTCGGCAGCTTCTACCTGCTCGCGCAATACGCGCCAGGCGGTCACGCGGGCGGCGGCGTGAACGGCGGCCAGCTCGGCGCGGCCGCCGCGTATGCGCCGGACAAGGGGCCGTTCACGGTCGGCGCATCGTTCATGCGCAGCTGGGACGACGTCACGCACGGGAAATTCGACATCTGCACGGGCGGCGGCTCGGTGACGATCGGCAACGCGACCGTCAACGCCGGCTATATCGAGAACGCGCGCGACAACGACTTCACGTCGTTCGAGAACGGCCCGTTCAGCCCGACCGACCTGGCCGGGCTCGGCATCATCTCGCCCGCGCAGGTGGTCGACCCGACGACACCCGGCGGGTTCCGCCGCCGCAAGATGGCGCTCGCGGGGCTGACGTACCGCTTCACATCGGCGTTTACGGCGGCCGTCAACGCGTGGTGGACCCAGCAGTCGGGCTACACGTCGGACTTCGACGGCCGCGCGCGCCAGTTTCAGGTGATCGCCGGCTACAGCCTGTCGAAGCGCAGCATGCTCTATGCGGAAGTCGACTATGCGATCTACCGAGGCGGGCTGGTCGGCGCGCAGCTGGTCGGCGTGAACGGGCAGGCGCCGAGCACGAGCACCACGCAGCTCGGTGCGACGGTCGGCCTGCGCCACTACTTCTGACGCGGGGTCGCATGGCATGTGGGCGATAACGGTCGGGGCGGCACCCCGGCCGGGCGGGACGAGTACAATCCGTGGAAAAAAACAGGGAGCATCCATGGACGATACCGCCCGTTATACGACGGCGAATCTGCCGGTGCATTTACTGCGGTGCCTCGCGGAGACAAGCAAGGAACTGGGCATCGATCCCGTGCGGCTGTGCCTCGGGCTCGGCTTCGACGTGGCCGACCTGTCGAATCCGTCGTGCAGGATCTCGTTGCGCCAGGCGAGCACGATGATCCGGCGTGCGCTCGAAATGGCGCCGCGGCGCGCGCTCGGCCTCGAACTCGGCACGAGCGAGACGATCGCGTCGATCGGGCTGGTCGGCTATGCGATGCTGACGAGCCCCACGCTGAAGGACGCGATCACGGTCGGCCTCGAGTTGCAGCGCCACACGGGGCCGCTGATGCGCTTCGACCTCGTGTCGGACGCGCGCACGCTGTCGATCCGCGCGACCAACGTCTTTCTCGAACCGGATATCGAGGCGTTCCTCGTCGAGGAAGCGTTCGGCAGCTTCATGAAGATCGGGCGTTCGCTCGTCGGCCCGACGTTCCAGCCGAAGGTGATCGACCTCAGCTACCCGCCGCCCGCGTACGCGGAGCAGTACGCTCGCGTGTTCCAGTGCCCGGTGCGCTTCGAGCAGGAGCAGAACCTGCTGTCATGCGACGCGTCGCTCGGCAACCGCGCGATCGCGACGCACGATCCGCTCGCGCATCGCCAGGTGCTCGAATTCCTGCAGGACGCACTGCCGCCCGAATCCGAAGGCACCGAGTTCCTCGAATCGATCGAACGGATCATGCGGCGCGACCTGCGGCATACGCCATCGCTCGCCGAGATCGCCGCGCAGTTGTGCATGAGCGAGCGTACGCTGAGGCGGCGGCTCGCCGACCAGGGCGTGTCGTATCAAACGGTGATCGACACGATCCGCCGCAAGCGCGCATTTACGCTGCTGAGCAACCCGCGGCTGTCGATCGAGGATGTTGCGCACGAAGTCGGGTTCAGCGACGCGCACAACTTCCGCCGCGCGTTCAAGCGCTGGACGGGGCATGGGCCGCGCGAGGGGCAGCGCACGGCGTAGTAGCCCCGCCGCACGGCTGCCATGACGTTACGCCGCGCCCGCCAGCGAACGATCGAGCGCGACGAGCGTCTGGTACAGCACGCGCGTGCCGTCGAGTAGTTGCTGCGGCTCGATCCATTCCTCCGGGCAATGGCTGCGGCCGCCCAGGCACGGAATGAAGATCATCCCGATCGGCCCGGTCGGCGCGACGTACACGGCGTCGTGCCCCGCGCCGCTCGGCAGCCGCATGCTCGGATAGCCGAGCTGCGTGGCCGCCTGCTCGACCGCGTCCATCACGAGCGGCTGGCAGTCGGTCGGGCGCGCACGACTCACGTGCTCGGCGCTTGCACTCAAGCGCAACGCATCGAGGCGTGCGGCCGCACCGGCCAGCAGCGCCTCGGGGAAAGCCTCGAGCACCGCGTCGCTGTCGCTGCGCACTTCCAGCATCAGCTCGACATGGCCCGGCACCGCGTTCGGCACGTTCGGCGTCATCGCGATCCGCCCGATCGTCGCCACCACGTAATGCGGGTTGCCCGACAGTGCCGACGCGCGCGCGTGCGCGGCCTCGATCAGGTGCGCGGCGCCGACGAGCGCGTCGCGGCGGATATCCATCGGCGTCGTACCCGCATGATCGGGCTGGCCGGTCACGGTGATCAGCACGCGCCGGATGCCGACGATGTTGGTCACGACGCCGATCGGCAAGCCGCGCGTTTCGAGTACGGGGCCCTGTTCGATATGCAGCTCGACGAACGCTGCCGTGCTGCCCGGCGCGCGCAGCGGCTCGTGCAGCGCATCCGGGTTGCCGCCGATGCGGCGCAATGCTTCCGCCAGCGTTTCGCCTTCGGCGTTCGTCGCGCGCAGCATGCCCGCGTCGAGCACGCCCGACAATGCACGGCTGCCGACGCACGAGATGCCGTAATCGCTCGGCTCCTCTGACAGGAAGTCGATCACCTCGAACGGATGGTCGAGCACGATCCCCTGCTCGTTCAGCGTATGCGCGACCTCGATGCCCGCGAGCACGCCGATGATGCCGTCGAAGCGGCCGCCGCCGACCACCGTGTCGCAGTGCGACCCCGTGACGAGCGGCTTCGTGCAGCGGCCGCTGCCTTCGCGGCGGCCGATCAGGTTGCCGCCCGCGTCCATCGACACCGCGAGCCCGGCTTCGGCGAATTGCGCGGCAAGCCATGCACGCGCCTCCGTGAAGAGCGGCGAGAACGCGCGGCGCGTCCACGGAACGTCGGGCCGCGTGAAGCGCGCCAGTTGCTCGACGCGCGCGTTCAGGCGTTCGGCGTTCAGCGGCGGGAAAGGGAAAGCCGTCGGGTTCATGCCTGCTCCTGTTGCGTGGCGATCGACCGGCTGCCGTGCGGCTTCAGGAAGCGGCCCGAGCCTGCCGTGTTGACGATGCGCTCGCCGTCGTACACGAGCGCGCCGCGACAGTAGGTGGCGGCGACGCGCACCGTGAATTCCATCCCTTCGAATGCGCTCCACTGCACGGCCGACAGGCTTCGCGCCGGATCGAACGCGTAGCGTTCCGGCGTGAGGATCACGAAATCCGCATCGGCGCCGACGTCGAGCGAGCCCTTGCGATCGTCGAGCAGGAAGTGCCGCGCAGGATTCGTCGCCAGCAGTTCGGCCACGCGCGTCGGCGCGATCCCATGCTGTTCGCAACCGGTCCAGAATGCCGGCAGCAACGTTTCGAGCCCCGGGCCGCCCGATGCATTGCGGAACACGTTCGGGTCACCCTTGCGTTCGAGCCCCCAGCTCACGTGATCCGACGACACGAACGTGCATTCGCCGCGCGCGATGTGCGTCCACAGCAGGTCCTGCTCGGCGCGCGGCCGGATCGGCGGGTAATGCTTGGTTTTCGCGCCGAAGCGCTTCGTATGCGTCTCGTGATCGAGCATCAGGTACTGCACGCAGGTCTCGATACTGGCGCGATGGCCGGCCTGCCGGAACATGTTGCACAGCGCGAAGCCGCGCGACGTCGACACATGCACGGCGTGCGCACGGGCGCCCGTCTCCGCGCCGATCTCGTAGATCAACGCGGTCGCGAGGTTCTCGATCAGCGGCGGATGCGCGCGCAGGAACGCGTCCCAGCCCGTGTCGCCTGCCTCGATCATCCGCGCGACGTTCTTGCGCGTCATGTCCTGCATCTGGTTGTGCACGCCGCATGCGAGGCCCGACGGCGCGATCAGCCGGAACGCGTCGTACAGCACGTCCTCTTCCACGCGCGGGAACCGGCCGGGCGTCGCCTCGAACGTCGAGAACTTGAACGCGCACACGCCGCCGTCGATCAGCCCGGCCGCCGCTTCGAGGCCGTGCTTCGCGTTGAGCGTGCCGTACAGCGCGACGTCGACGTGGCAGTCGCGCCCGGCTTCCGCGATCTTGCGGTCGAGCTGCGCACGCGACGCGACCGGTTCCGGATCGTCGTACGGCATGTCGACCATCACCGTCACGCCACCCGCGGCGGCGGCACGCGACGCGTGACCGAGCCCCTCCTGGTTGGCCTGGCTGGCCGCATGCACCTGCCCGTCGACGACGCCCGGCAGCACCCACTGCCCGCGCGCATCGATCGTGTCGCGCGCCGCCGGCGGCACGCCCGCGCCGCGCGCGGCGATCCGTCCGCCCCGGATCGCAAGCCAGCCGTCGTCGACCACCTCGCGCGCATCGACCAGCCGGCCGCGCACTACCTGCTCGAATTCGCTCATCTTCGCCTCCTGCTTTTTTGATCACGAGCAGTTTAGGCAGCGCTCTGCCAGAATGTCTCATGCCGATTTATCGCCCCCACATAACATGGAGTTAAGGCTGTGCGTCTGAACCTGCGCCAGATCGAGGTGTTTCGCGCCATCATGCTGACCGGCTCGATCAGCGGGGCCGCGAAGCTGCTGCACGTATCGCAGCCGGCCGTCTCGCGGCTCATTTCGTATGCCGAACAACGGCTCGGCCTCGCGCTGTTCGAGCGCATCAAGGGGCGGCTCTACCCGACACCGGAGGCGCAGCGGCTGTTCGTCGAAGTGAACGCGGTGTACCAGAGCGTGCAGCGCGTCAACGAAATCGCGGAAGACCTGATCGAGAACCGGATGGGCCACTTGCGCATCGCGTGCAGCCCCAATCTCGGGCAATCGCTGCTGCCGCGCGCGATCGCGGCGTTCTACGAGCGCTTTCCCGACGTGCGCATCATCCTGCACACGATGATCCCGAGCGTGCTGCTGCAAGCGGTGCTCACGCAGCAGGTCGAGCTCGGCATCGCGTTCCTGCAGGACACGCACCCGAACGTCGAGAGCCAGCCGCTCTATGAAAACCGGATGGTCGCGGCCGTGCCCGCATCGCACCCGTTCGCGCGCCGCAAGACGCTGGCGGTGCGCGATCTCGCGAACCAGCCGCTGATCGGCTATGGCAGCGACATTCCGCTCGGGCAGCTGGTGCGGCGGCTGTTCAGCGACGAAGGGCTCGTGCCGCAGGTCAAGATCGAGGTGCAGCAGGCGCACGTCGCATGCGCGCTCGCGCAGGCCGGCACCGGCATCGCGCTGATCGACGAACTGACGGTCGCGGGGCCGGTGTGGCCGCAGATCGTCGTGAAGCCGATCGTGCCGACCATTTCCGCGCCGGTCAGCGTGCTGCACCCCGTACTCGCACCGCTGTCGCGGCTCGCGCACGAGTTCATCGACACACTTCATACGCTATCCGCGAACGCATGAATTCCGGCGCCGAAACGCGCTGAAATCGTTGTCCAGCCTGCGTTTCGCCGTCGCGCCGCCAGCCGCCGATCGCGGCGCCGGCAGCCCGTCGCTCGGGCGTCACCGGGATTACCCTACGCTTAACATCGCGTTATGAAGTCTCCATAAAATAGCAATAACGCTCAATATTCGGCGTCCCTAGAATCGTTTGGACAGTACCGCCACACAAGGCTTTCCGGCCGGCGCGTACAGCCCTTTTTCCCTCTCAGGACAAACGACACATGGGACGCATTCTGTCTTCGAAGGACGTCGAAGCCGCCGTCAAGGGCGGTTCGGTTTTCGCATGCGGTGGCGGCGGCTGGGCCGACCACGGCCGTGAACTCGGCACGCTCGCGGTCACGATCGGCCGCCCCGAACTGGTGAGCATCGACGAGTTGCCGGACGACGCATGGATCGCCACGGCTGCCGCGATCGGCGCGCCGGGCGGCCTCACCGACTGGCAAATGCTCGGCGCCGACTACGTGAAGGCCGCGCAGCTCGTCCAGGACGCGCTCGGCGAGCCGCTCGCGGGGCTCATCATCGGGCAGAACGGGATGTCGAGCACGCTGAACGCATGGCTGCCGTCCGCGCTGCTCGGCACCAAGGTGGTCGACGCGGTGGGCGACATCCGTGCGCATCCGACCGGTGACATGGGCTCGCTCGGCCTCGCATCGAGCACCGCGCCGATGATCCAGGCGGCGGCCGGCGGCAACCGCGCCCAGCATGCGTACATGGAAGTGATCGTGCGCGGCGCGACCGCGCGGGTGTCGCCGGTGCTGCGCAAGGCGGCCGACATGGCCGGCGGCTTCATCGCGAGCTGCCGCAACCCGATTCGCGCATCGTATGTGCGCCAGCACGCGGCGCTCGGCGGCATCAGCCGCGCGCTCGCACTCGGCGAAGCGATCATCGACGCCGAGCGACGTGGCGGCAGCGCGGTGATCGATGCGATCTGCGCAACCACGCACGGCGAGATCATCGCGAGCGGCAAGGTCGAGCGCAACACGCTCGAATACACGCGCGAAGCGTTCGACGTCGGCCTCGTCTACCTCGGCAGCGGCGCGCAGCGCGCGGTCATTCACGTAATGAACGAACACATGGCGGTGGACGACGCACACGGCGAACGGATCGCGACCTACCCGGACGTGATCACGACGCTCGATGCCGAAGGCCGCCCCGTCAGCGCCGGACAGTTGAAGGAAGGGATGGAGATCCACGTGCTGCGCGTGGCGAAGGCGCACATTCCGCTGTCGTCGTCGGTATTCGATCCGGCCGTGTATCCGCCGGTCGAAGCCGCGCTCGGCATCTCGATCGCCGACTATGCGCTCGCGCGCTGAACGGAGGGCGACACCATGACCCGCACCTTCGAAGTCACGTCCGGCAACACGCTGCGCTGCAAGGGCTGGCGCCAGGAAGCGCTGCTGCGCCTGCTCGAGAACGTGCTCGCCGTCGGCGAGGACCCCGAACAATTGATCGTCTACGCGGCGCTCGGCCGCGCGGCGCGCGACTGGCCGTCGCACGACGCGATCGTGCACACGCTGAAGACGATGGACGAGGACCACACGCTCGTCGTCCAGTCCGGCAAGCCCGTCGCGCTGCTGCGCACGCATGCGAGCGCGCCGCTCGTCGTGATGGCGAACTGCAACCTGATCGGCCAGTGGGCGAAAGCCGAACACTTCTACGAACTGGAGCGGCGCAACCTGATCTGCTGGGGAGGCCTGACGGCCGGCGACTGGCAGTACATCGGCTCGCAGGGCGTGATCCAGGGCACGTATGAAATCTTCTCGCGCATCGCCGAGCGCCATTTCGACAACGACCTGCGCGGCCGCTTCATCCTGACCGCCGGCCTCGGCGGGATGGGTGGCGCGCAACCGCTCGCGGGCCGGATGGCGAACGCGGCGACACTCGTCGTCGAGATCGACCAGTCGCGCATCGACAAGCGGCTGCAGATCGGCTTCCTCGAACGGCAGGCGCGCGATCTCGACGAGGCGCTCGCGCTGATCCGCGACGCGCAGGCGCGGCGCGAGCCGATCTCGGTCGGCCTGCTCGGCAACGCGGCCGACGTGTTCCCGGCGATCCTCGCACGCGGCGTCGTGCCCGACATCGTCACCGACCAGACGGCCGCGCACGATCTCGTCTACGGCTACGTGCCGTCGGGCTTCACGCTCGACGAAGTGCGCGCGCTGCGCGAGCGCGACCGCACGAAGCTGATGGATGCGAGCCGCGCGTCGATCGTGCGGCACGTCGAGGCGATGCTGGGCTTCAAGGATCGCGGCGCGATCGTGTTCGACAACGGCAACCTGATCCGCACGCATGCGAAGGACGGCGGCGTCGCGCGCGCGTTCGAGATCCCGGTGTTCACCGAGGCATTCCTGCGCCCGCTGTTCTGCCGCGCGATCGGCCCGTTCCGCTGGATCGCGCTGTCGAACGACCCGAACGACATCCGCATCATCGACGACTACCTGCTCGAACACTTTCCGGACAACCGGATCGTCACGAACTGGATCCAGCGCGCCCGCGAATGCGTGCCGTTCGAAGGGCTGCCGGCGCGCATCGCATGGCTCGGCCACGGCGAGCGCACGCGGCTCGCGCTTGCGGTCAACGCGATGGTGCGCGACGGCGTGCTGGCCGGTCCGGTCGCGTTCACGCGCGACCACCTCGATGCCGGTGCGATGGCGCACCCGAACATCATGACCGAGAACCTGCGCGACGGCTCCGACGCGGTGGCCGACTGGCCGCTGCTGAACGCGATGATGAGCTGCTCGTCGATGGCCGATCTCGTCGCGATTCATTCGGGCGGCGGCGGCTACAGCGGCTACATGACGAGCGCGGGCGTCACCGTCGTGGCCGACGGCAGCGCGGCGGCGAACGAGCGGCTCACGCTGTCGATGACCAACGACACAGCGCTCGGCGTGATCCGCTACGCGGATGCCGGCTACGAAGAAGCGCTCGACGAAGCGCAACGCAAGCAGATTCCGCACATCCGGCTGTAACGGCCGGCTCGCACGACGACAAGACAGGAGATCGAAGTGAAGCAAACCGCGGTTCCCCTCGACACGGCCACGGCCGTGTCGCCCTCCGCCTCGCGTGCCGGGCGCGCAATCGCCGCGGCATCGATCGGCAATGCGCTGGAGTGGTACGACTTTTCCGTCTACGCGTTTTTTGCCGTGTACATCGCGCAGAACTTCTTCCATCGTGGCAACACCGGCACCGAGCTGGTCGAGGCGTTCATGGCGTTCGGGATCGGCTTCATCGCGCGGCCGCTCGGCGCGCTCGCGATCGGCGTGTACGGCGATCGCGCCGGCCGCAAGGCCGCGCTGACGCTGACCATCCTCGTGATGGCGGCCGGCACCGGCATCATCGCGTTCGCGCCGCCGTTCACCGCGATCGGCATCGGCGCGCCGCTGCTGATCCTGTGCGGCCGGCTGCTGCAGGGCTTCTCGGCCGGCGGCGAAGTGGGCGGCGCCGCGGCGTTCCTGATCGAGCACGCGCCCGCGGACAAGAAAGGCCGCTACGCATCGTGGCTGCAGGCGAGCATGGCCGCATCGAACATCCTCGGCGCGCTGGTCGCCACCGCCGTGACGCTCACGCTGTCACATGAACAGATCGGCGACTGGGGCTGGCGGATTCCGTTCATCCTCGGTCTCGCGATCGCGCCGGTCGGCCTGTGGCTGCGCAAGACGCTCGACGAAACGCCGCATTTCCGCGCGGAAATGGCACGCGCCGCGCACGCACCGGCCGAGCGCAAGACGCCGCTGCTGCAGGTCGTGCGCGACTACCCGCGCGCGCTCGTGGTCGGCACCGGGTTCTCGGTGCTGTGGGCCGTGTGCGTGTATGCGCTGGTGATCTACATGCCGACGCACGTACAGCGCGCGCTGCATTTCGACGGGCGCGATGCGTTCATCGCGTCGCTGGTCGGCAACTGCCTGATGGCCGTCACCTGCGTGTGCGCCGGAAGCTGGTCGGATCGCTTCGGGCGGCGCAAGGTGCTGACGGCCGGCGCGACGTTGATGCTCGTGTCGGTGTATCCGCTGCTGCACTGGCTCGCCGACGTACACACGCTCGCCGCGCTGATCGTCGTGCAAAGCGCGTTCTGCGTGATGGTCGCGATCTTCACGGGTGTCGCGCCCGCCGCGCTGTCGGAACTGTTCCCGACCCGCGTGCGTGCGACCGGCATGTCGCTGTCCTACAACATCGCCACGACGATCTTCGGCGGCTTCGCACCGGCGATCCTCGCGTGGCTCACGCAACGATCGGGCAACCCGTTCGCGCCTGCCTGGTATGTGATGGTCGCGAGCGTCATCGCGCTCGTGTCGATCGCCGCGCTGTCTTCCACGTCACGTCACGCCTGAATTCGGAGAACTGATTCATGCAACGCTTCCTCATGCGGAGCGCGGTCGCGCTCGCGCTTTTCGCCGCCGTCCCGGCCTTTGCGGACGTCACGCTCGACGGCCGGTCCGCCACACCCGAATCGATCGCCCGCATCGCCGACGGCGAAGCCGTGTCGATCGCACCGACCGCCCGCCAGCGCGTGGTCGCCGCGCACGACGTGCTGCTGAAGGCCGCCGCGGCCGGCCAGCAGATCTACGGGCTGACGGTCGGCGTCGGCCTCAACAAGGACCGCGAGATGGTCGATGCGCACGGCAAGCTGTCGCAGGAAGTCGTCGACGCATCGACGCGCTTCAACATCGGGCTGATCCACGCGCACTCGGGCAGCGTCGGCCCCGACATGAGCGTACGCGTGGCGCGCGCCGCGATGGCCGCCCGCCTGAACGCGATGCTCGACGGCGGCGCCGGCGTGCAGCCGGCGATCGTCGACGCGTACGCGCAGTTCCTCAATCGCGGCGTCACGCCCGCGATGCCGGCGGACGGTTCGATCGGCGAAGCCGACATCACGATCCTGAGCCATGTCGGCCTCGCGATGCTCGGCGAAGGCGACGTGTACTACCAGGGCCGCAAGGTCGCGGCCGCCGACGCGCTGAAGTCGACCGGCATCGCGACGATCCGCCCGTACGGCAAGGACGCACTCGCGATCCTCAGCTCCAACGCGTATTCGGCCGGCATGGGTGCGCTGGCGCTCACCGACATGGCGCGGCTCGCGCAGGTGTCGAAGGTCGTGTTCGCGCTGAGCCTGCAGGGGCTGAACGGCAACGTGTCGCCGTTCCGCGAGGACACGCTCGCGCTGCGGCCGTTCCCGGCGACGCTGCGCGCCGGCGCCACGCTGCGCACGCTGCTCGCGGGCAGCAGCTTGTGGAACAAGGACCCGGAGCGGCCGCTGCAGGATCCGCTCAGCTTCCGCTCCGGCGTCTACCTGCTCGGCGAAGAAGATCGCACCTATGACGAGGCGCGTGCGTTGCTGCAGGTACAGCTCAATTCGAGCGACGACAATCCGGGTGTCGCGGTCGGCGTCACGCCGAAGTCGAGCCGCGCACAGGATGCGGCCGGCTACGTCGACGGCGGTGGCGCGGTGCTGCCGAGCGCGAACTTCGAGCCGCTGCCGTGGGTACTCGTGTTCGAGCAGCTCGGGCTCGCGCTCGGCCACAACGCACTCGCGTCCGCGCAACGCATCGTCAAGCTGAACGACCCGCACCTCACCGGCCTCTCGCGCTTCCTCGGCACCGAGGACACCGTGCATGCGTTCGGCGCGATGGAGAAGCCGCCGACCGCGCTCGCGATGACGGTGAAGTCGCTCGCGATGCCCGTGTCGCTCGACTACCTGCCCGTTGCGGGCGGCATCGAGGACATCGCGACGAACGCGCCCGACGTCGTGCAGCGCGTGCAGAAGCAAATCGACGCGAGCTACACGCTGCTCGGCCTCGAACTGATCGAGGCATCGCAGGCGATCGACCTGCGCCAGCGCAAGCAGCCGTCGTTCACGCTCGCGCCGGCCACGCAGCCGCTGTACCGCGCACTGCGTACCAAGGTCGACTTCCTCCAGCGCGACCGCCCGCTCACGCCCGATTTCAGGGCCGCCGATGCGCTGCTGCGCACGTATCGCGACTGAGCGGCGCACCGCCCTTTCTTCGTTTCACCCGTCGGCTGTCCCACCCGCCGCCGCGATCGACGTCCGATCGCGGTGCGGGACCCGAAGGTCCGTTCGTATAGCACCGCCGCTCGCCGTCTTTCAACCATTCCGCACCGGAACATCATCATGAAAAGAATCCTGTTCGCGCTGCCGCTCGCCGCGGCCGCTACCGCTCACGCGCAAAGCAGTGTCACGCTGTACGGCATCGTCGAGGACGGCGTCGACTACGTGTCGAACGTGCAGGGCAAGCATCTCGTGCAGCTCGCGTCCGGCGTGACGGCCGGCAGCCGCTGGGGCGTGCGCGGCACCGAGGATCTCGGCGGCGGCCTCAGCGCGATCTTCCGGCTCGAAAGCGGCTTCGACCTCAACTCCGGCCGCCTCGGCAGCGGGCTCGCGTTCTCGCGCAACGCATACGTCGGCCTGAACGACACGAAGCTCGGCACGCTCACGCTCGGCCGCCAGTGGGATTCGATCGTCGACTACGTCGAGCCGTTCACGCTGAACGGCAACATCGGCGGCTACTACTTCGCGCACCCGAACGACATGGACAACACCGACAACGGCTTTCCGATCTCGAATGCGGTCAAGTACCGCAGCCCGACGATCGCGGGCATCACGTTCGGCGGCCTCTATGCGTTCGGCGGGCAGCCCGGCCGCTTCTCCGACAATGCGACGTTCAGCGTCGGCGCGAGCTACGCGGCGGGCCCGGTCGGCTTCGGCATCGGCTATCTGCGGATCAACAACCCGGGCGTGTCGACGCAGGGCTACCAGAATTATCCGGGCTTCACGAACGCGATCTACGGCAACTACCTCGATGCGGCGCGCGCGCAGAAGGTGTTCGGCGTAGGCGCGTCGTATCAGGTCGTGCAGTGGCTCAAGGTGCTCGCCGACTTCACGAACACGAACTTCCAGCAAGGCAGCGCGGGGCACGACGCGACGTTCCAGAACTACGAGCTGTCGACGCTCGTCACGCCGACGCCGGCCGTGACGGTCGGCGCCGGCTACACGTACACGACGGGCCGCGACCACGCGACGAACGCCGAACCGAAGTATCACCAGTTCAACCTGAGCGTCGAGTACGCGTTGTCCAAGCGCACGAGCGTCTACGTGATGGGTGCGTTCCAGAAGGCGGCCGGCGACGCGCCGGTCGCGCAGATCGCGGGCTTCAATCCGTCGAGCAACCAGAAGCAGGCCGTCGGTCGTGCGGGTATCCGCCACGTATTCTGACGCGCCGTTCGACGGGTGCCGCCGCGCACCCGTCCGGCCTTTCTTCCTTCACGCCATTCAATCAGTATGCCTATTCATTTGATCCGGGGCGCCGGCAGGCGCCACCGGCTGCTGTCGACCCTCGGCGCATCGCTGATCGCCTGTACGATCGCCGACGACGCCACGGCCCAGTCGTCCGTCTCGCTGTACGGGCTGGCCGACGTCTATGTCGGCACGCAAAAGAGCCTCGGCAAGCCGCGCGCGTATGCCATGAATTCGGGCGGCTTCACGACGAGCTTCTGGGGAATCGGTGGCCGCGAGGATCTCGGCGGCGGCTACGCGCTGCAGTTCGCGCTCGAAGCGTTCATGCGCCCGTCGAACGGCGGCGCCGGCCGCTTCAGCGGCGATACGTTCTTCGGGCGCAACGCGTATGTCGGCGTCGCGGCGCCGTACGGCGTGCTGCGCGCGGGGCGCAACACGACGCCGTATTACGTCTCGGTCGTGCGCTTCAACCCGTTCTCGACGTCGTTCGGCTTTTCGCCGGCACTGAACCAGATGTACAAGGGCGTATCGGGGCAAGGCCTCGTCGGCGACAACGGCTGGAGCAATTCGGTGCTGGTTTCGACGCCCGGCGAGCACGCGCTGCAGGCGAGCCTGATCTATGCGACCGGCAACGCGCCCGGCCACGCGGGCGCGAACCAGTGGGGCGGCAGCGTCACCTACGACGGGCGCCGCGCGTTCAGCGCGACGCTCGCGTTCCAGCAGGCGAAATTCGACCGGACGCCAGGCGACCTGAACGCCGCCATCACCGGCTTCACGCAGCAGGACGCCGTGCTGGCCGGCGTCGGCTACGACCTGAAGGTCGTGAAATTCACCGCGTTCTATCAGTACGTGCACGATGCGATCGACGGCGGCGGGCTCGGCACGCACAGCGCACAGGTGGGCGCAGCGGTGCCGATCGGCTTCGGCACGGTGCTCGCGTCGGTGATGGCCGCGAAGAGCCACGGGCGCGACCGCCCGTCGAGAACGACCTGGGCGCTCGGCTACGACTACCGGCTGTCGAAACGGACCGACGTGTACGTGGCCTACATGCGTGACCGTGCGAGCGGCTACGGCAATGGCGACTCGGCCGGGCTCGGGCTGCGCACGGCGTTCTGAACCCGCGCGTGGTGTGCGCTTACGCGTCGACTTCCGCGTGCAGCAGCAACACCGCGTCGCGCTTCTCCAGCAAGTGCCGCCGCAGGATCGCCGCGAGCGCCTTGCCGTCGCGCGCCTCCAGCGCCTTGATCATCTCCTCGTGATCGTGCACCGCGCGATCCCACTTCTCGACGTGCTGGTTCGAGCGGAACCGCATCGACATGATCCGGCGGTTGATCGCCTGGTACGTGCCGCGCAGCGCCGAATTGCGCGCGGCCTCGTTGATGCGGTCGTGGATTTCCTGGTTGCGGCTGTAGTAGCCGGGCAGATCGTTCTGCATCCGGCACGCGAGCATCGAGTAATGCAGCGCCTTGATCTCCGCGAGTTCGGCCGGCGTGATGCGCTCGCAGGCCAGCTCGCCTGAAAACGCCTCCAGCCCCGACATCAGCTCGAACGTCTCGCGGATCTCCGATTCGCTCATCCGGTACACGCTCGCGCCGCGGTTCGGCGACAGCACCAGCAGCCCCTCGGACGCCAGCACCTTGAACGCCTCGCGCAGCGGCGTACGCGAAATGCCGAGCGTCTCGCACAGCTCGCGCTCGTTCAGCCGCATGCCGGGCGTCAGCACGCCTTCGACGATGAACTTGCGCAGGTGCTCGACGACCGTGTCGTGCAGCCGTTGCCGCTCCAGTTTCGGCAATGCCGGCGCGCCGCCGGTTTGCTCCAGATCATTCAAATCTTGCATGCAAAGTCCTTCCCTCTTGCTTCCCGCGATTCTACTGCAACTCGCCCGACCCGAATATCGCCACGCCAATATCGGGTAAACACCGGCATTTTCGGCTAAATCGGCGCTTGGTTCAGCCGCGATCTGTCTGCTAAAGTATTTTGCATGCAAAATTCAAAATGCAACCAAGGAGACAGAACGACCATGCTGCAACTCGACTTTCACCCGTCCGGCCGCCACTTCCTGCAGATTCCGGGGCCGAGCCCGGTGCCCGACCGCATCCTGCGGGCGATGAGCTACCCGACCATCGACCACCGTGGCCCCGAATTCGGCGCGCTCGGCCTGAAGGTGCTGGCCGGCATCAAGAAGATCTTCAAGACCACCCAGCCGGTGGTCATCTACCCGGCGTCGGGCACCGGCGCATGGGAAGCCGCGCTGACCAACACGCTGAGCGCCGGCGACACCGTGCTGATGGTCGAGACCGGCCACTTCGCGACGCTGTGGAAGAAGATGGCCGAGGCGCTCGGCCTGAAGCCCGAATTCCTCGGGCTGCCGGGCATCGAGGGCTGGCGCCGCGGCGTGCAGCCCGACATGATCGAAGCGCGCCTGCGCGCCGACACAGCGCACGACATCAAGGCCGTGTGCGTGGTGCACAACGAGACGTCCACCGGCGTCACGTCCGACATCGCCGCGGTGCGTCGCGCGATCGACGCGGCCGGCCACCCGGCGCTGCTGATGGTCGACACGATCTCGGGGCTCGCGTCCGCCGACTACCGCCATGACGAATGGGGCGTCGACGTGACGGTGTCGGGTTCGCAGAAGGGGTTGATGCTGCCGCCCGGCATCAGCTTCAACGCGGTGTCGCCGAAGGCGCTCGCGGCGAGCGAGCACGCGAAGCTGCCGCGCGCGTTCTGGGGCTGGCACGAGATCATCGAGGCGAACAAGAACGGCTACTGGCCGTACACGCCGAACACCAACCTGCTGTACGGGCTCGCCGAAGCGCTCGACATGATCCTCGGCGAAGGGCTCGACAACGTGTTCGCGCGCCACCAGCGGCTCGCGGAAGCGACGCGCCGCGCGGTGCGCGCATGGGGCCTCGAGATCCAGTGCGCGGACCCGGCCGTCTACAGCCCCGTGCTGACCGGCGTGATGATGCCCGACGGCGTCGACGCTGACGCCGTGCGCAAGCTGATCTACGAACGCTTCGACATGTCGCTCGGGCAAGCGCTCGGCAAGATGCGCGGCCGCATGTTCCGCATCGGCCATCTCGGCGACTGCAACGACCTCACGCTGATGGCCACGCTCGCCGGTTGCGAGATGGGATTGAAACTCGCCGGCGTGCCGGTTGCCGCGAGCGGCGTGGTCGCGGCGATGGACTATCTCGCGTCGAACACCCACACGCCCGCGCTGCGCGCGGCGGCCTGACCGCGGACGGCGGCGCGCGCGATCTCGGTGCACCGCCTGACGCACCCGCTCCCCTTCACGGGCGGCCGCACGCGGTCGTCACGACGCACACCGTCCGCTGCCGACGCGCGCCCGCCCCCCGCTTCATCAGCACGACCCGCCCAGATGCCGGCCTCGACGCCGGCACGGGCAGCAAGCCAGACAACATTCAGGAGACGCAACATGAAGCTGTTCCGAGCGACCGGCATCGTGCTGGTGATGCTATGCGTGATGTACTTCATCACGTACCTCGACCGCGTGAACGTGAGCACGGCTGCCGCCGGGTTCGGCCGGGAATTCGGGCTGAACAAGACGGAGATCGGCCTCGTGTTCTCCGCGTTCGCGTATCCGTATCTCGTGTTCCAGATCATCGGCGGCTGGGTCAGCGACCGCTTCGGCGCGCGCCGCACGCTGCTCGCGTGCGGGCTGCTGTGGGCCGTGGCGACACTGCTCACCGGGATGGCCGGCGGCCTCGCGTCGCTGCTCGCCGCGCGCCTGCTGCTCGGGCTCGGCGAAGGCGCGACGTTCCCTGCGGCCACGTCGGCGATGTCGCGCTGGGTGCCGCGCGAGAAACGCGGCTTCGCACAGGGCATCACGCACGCGTTCTCGCGCGTCGGCAACGCGGTCGCGCCGGCCGCCGTCGTCGCGGTGATGGCCGTGTACGGGTGGCGCGAATCGTTCTACATCTGCGGCGTGATCAGCATCGTGTGGGTCGCGGTCTGGGCGCTCGTCTACACCGAGCATCCGAAGGATCACCCACGCATCACCCAGGCCGAACTCGATGCGCTGCCGCCGCCCAAACAGAAGCCCGCCACCGTGCCGTGGGGCCCGCTGTTCCGCCGGATGATGCCCGTCACGATCGTCTACTTCTGCTACGGCTGGACGCTGTGGCTGTTCCTGAGCTGGATTCCGCAGTACTTCCTGCACAGCTACGACCTCGACCTGAAGAAATCGGCCGTGTTTGCATCCGCGGTGTTCTTCGCGGGCGTGATCGGCGACACCCTCGGCGGCATCGTCACCGACCGCATCTATGCGCGTACCGGCAGCCTCAAGCGCGCACGCAGCTGGATGGTGTCGATCTGCATGCTGCTCACGCTGCTGGCGCTGTTGCCGCTGCTGTTCATGCACGACCTGTACGTGTCGATGGCGTGCCTCGCGGCCGGCTTCTTCTTCGCCGAAATGACGATCGGCCCGATGTGGGCCGTGCCGATGGACATCGCGCCGGAATACTCGGGCACCGCGAGCGGGATGATGAATTCCGGCTCCGCGCTCGCGGCGATCCTGTCGCCCGTGATCTCCGGCTTCGTGATCGACCGCTTCGGCAGCTGGGAGCTGCCGTTCATCGGCAGCATGGTGCTGATGGGCGTGGGCGTGCTGCTCGCGTTCCGCATGCAGCCGGACAGCCGCTTCGCCGATGCGCCTGCAGAACAGCCCGCAACCCACCGCTCGCCGGCCTGATGCCAACGGGGCGCTGCTAGCGGCGTCCCCCCACTTTTTCATACCGCAAACCATGACCCAAGCTACCCACGACCTCGCCGTCCGGCTCGCCGACGGCTGGCAACACGGCATCGCGTTCGCCGCGCTGCCTTCGGAACTCGTCCCCGCCGATGCCGACGCCGCCTATGCGGTGCAGGCGCAAGTACTCGCCGTGCGCGGCGCCGCGATCGGCGCGTGGAAGGTCGGCGCGAAGCAGCCCGATGGCCCGATCCAGGGCGCGCCGCTGCCGGACGACTGCCGCCATGCGAGCGGCGTCACGCTGCCGCGCGGCGCGTTCCGGCCGCTCGGCCTCGAACTGGAAATCGCGTTCCGCTTCGGCCGCGACTTCGCACCGCGTGCGACCGCCTATGCCGACGACGAAGTGTTCGACGGGATCGCTCAGATGGGCGCATCGATCGAGATCGTCGCGAGCCGCTTCCGCGAATGGCCGGACGTCGCGACGGCTGCGCAGCTCGCCGACCTGCAGAACCACGGCGCGCTCGTGCTCGGCGAGATGACCGGTTATCGCGCGGATTTCCCGTTCGTCGCGCCGGCCCCGATGTTCACATTCGACGGGCAGGACATCGCCGGTGCCGCATCGGGCACGAACCCCGCAGGCGACCCGCGCCGCCTGCTGCCGTGGCTCGTCAATCACGCTTCGCGGCGCGGCATCGTACTGCCGGCCGACACCGTCGTCACGACCGGCTCGTACACGGGGATGTATTTCCCGCAGGCCGTCGGCACGGCCGTCGGCCACATCGCCGGGCTGCCGCCCGTCAGCGTCACGCTCGCCTGATCCGCTTTCATCCAATACCGACCGCCGCCATGAAATCCGCCGTCTCGCCCTCGCTGGTTCGCCCCGTCCATCTCGTGCCGTCGCAAGGCGCCGCGCTGTCGCCGCTGTTCGAGCGGCTGCGCACGGAAATGCGCGGCGACGTCCACGCCGATCGCGCGAGCCGCGGCCGCTACGCGACCGACGCATCGATCTACCAGATCATGCCGCTCGGCGTGGTCGTACCGCGCGACCAGGACGACCTGCGCATCGCGCTCGACATCGCGCGCGACCGCAAGATCCCTGTGCTCGCACGCGGCGCCGGCACGAGCCAGTGCGGGCAGACGGTCGGCGAGGCGCTCGTCGTCGACAACAGCAAATGGTTGAACCGGATCGTCGAATTCGATGCACAAGCGCGCACCGTCACCGTCGAACCCGGCATCGTGCTCGATCACCTGAACGCGTGGTTGAAGCCGCACGGGCTGTGGTTCCCGGTCGACGTGTCGACCGGTGCGCAATGCACGATCGGCGGGATGGCCGGCAACAACTCGTGCGGGTCGCGCTCGATCGAGTACGGCAACATGGTGCACAACGTGCTCGCGATCGACGCGATCCTCGCCGACGGCAGCGAGTGCCGGTTCGGTTCGCTCGCCCAGCCCGTCACCGACCGCCGCACGCTCGAGCTGCTGCACGGCGTCGAACGCATCGCGACACGCGAGCGCGACGAGATTGTCGAGCGCGTGCCGAAGGTGCTGCGCCGCGTGGCCGGCTACAACCTCGACCTGTTCGACTGCCAGAACCCGCGCGCGTACACCGACGATGGCCACGCGAATCTCGCGCACCTGCTCGTCGGCTCGGAAGGCACGCTCGCGTACAGCCGGCAGATCACGCTGAAGCTCGCGCCGCTGCCCGCGCACAAGACGCTCGGCGTCGTGAACTTCCCGACCTTCTACCAGGCGATGGATACCGCGCAGCACATCGTGAAGCTGAAGCCGGTGGCCGTCGAGCTCGTCGACCGCACGATGATCGACCTGTCGATGGAGAACCCGGCGTTCCGGCCGGTGATCGAGCAGGCGCTCGTCGGGCAGCCGCAGGCGATCCTGCTCGTCGAGTTCGCGGGCGAATCGCGCGATGCGCAACTGACGCAACTCGACCGGCTCGCCGAACTGATGGCCGATCTCGGACTGCCCGACAGCGTCGTGAAGATGACCGATGCCGGCGCGCAGAAGGCGCTGTGGGACGTGCGCAAGGCCGGGCTGAACATCATGATGAGCATGAAGGGCGACGGCAAGCCGGTGTCGTTCATCGAGGATTGCGCTGTGCCGCTCGAACACCTCGCCGAATACACGCGCCGCCTGACCGACGTATTCCACAAGCATGAAACCGAAGGCACGTGGTATGCGCATGCCAGCGTCGGCACGCTGCATGTGCGGCCGATCCTCGACATGCGGCGCGACGGCGCGACGCGCATGCGCGAGATCGCCGAGGAAGCGGCAGCGCTCGTGCGTGAATACAAGGGCGCGTATTCGGGCGAACACGGCGACGGGCTGTGTCGCGGCGAATGGGTCGCGTGGCAATACGGCCCGCGCCTGAACGCGGCGTTCGCGGAGATCAAGGCGCTGTTCGATCCCGACAACCGCTTCAACCCGGACAAGATCGTCAATCCGCCGAAGATGGATACGCGCGAACATTTCCGTTTCGCGCCTGGCTATGCGGCGCTGCCGCTGCGGCCCGCACTCGACTGGTCGGCCTGGAACGTCACGCGCGACCCGCTGACCGGTGAAGAAACCGCGCCCGGCTCCGGCACCGACATCACGCACGGGCTCGCGTCGGCCGTCGAGATGTGCAACAACAACGGCCACTGCCGCAAGTTCGACGCGGGCACGATGTGTCCGAGCTATCGCGTGACGCGAGACGAGCAGCACGTGACGCGCGGCCGCGCGAATACGCTGCGGCTCGCGGTGACGGGCCAGCTTGGCGCCGACGGCCTCGCCAGCGACGACGTGAAGGCCGCGCTCGACCTGTGCGTGTCGTGCAAGGGCTGCAAGCGCGACTGCCCGACGGGTGTCGACATGGCGCGCTTCAAGATCGAGGCGCGACATGCGTGGAACCGCAAGCACGGCACGACACTGCGCGAACGGCTCGTCGCGTACCTGCCGCGTTATGCGCCGTGGGCCGCGCGGATGCGTGGCGCGATCGCGTTCGCGAATGGCGTGCCGGTCGTGGCGTCGTGGATGAAGCGATGGATCGGCCTCGCGCCGCAGCGGGCGCTGCCTGCGTTTGCGCGGCCGTTCCTCGCGAATGTAGGTGCTGGCGCGAGTACGTCGGCACCTTCGCAAAAAGGCGCGGCCACCCGCGAAGTGCTGCTGTTCGTCGATACGTTCAGCAACTACCAGGAACCCGACAATGCACGCGCCGCGCAGGCCGTGCTCGAAGCGGCCGGCTACACCGTGCATTTCAACGTGCGCGAAGGCGAGCGGCCACTGTGCTGCGGCCGCACGTTCCTCGCGGCCGGGCTCGTCGACGAAGCGAAGGCCGAGGCGAAGCGCACGCTCGATACGTTGCGTCCGTATCTCCAACGCGGCGTCGCGATCGTCGGGCTGGAGCCTTCGTGCCTGCTGTCGATGCGCGACGAGTTTCTTGCTTATGGCTATGGCGACGAAGCGGCGCGACTCGCAAGCCACGCGTTCCTGTTCGAGGAGTTTCTCGTGCGCGAACAGGAGGCCGGCCGGTTGTCACTGCCGCTGCACGCAATCGATGCGAAGGAAGCGCTCGTGCACGGCCATTGCCATCAGAAGGCGTTCGGCGCGTTCACGCCGGTGCAGACCGTGTTGCGCTGGATTCCGGGGTTGAAGGTGTCGCCGCTCGAATCGTCGTGCTGCGGGATGGCCGGCAGCTTTGGCTATGAAGCCGAGCACTACGCCGCGTCGCAGGCGATGGCCGAACTGTCGCTGCTGCCGGCGGTGCGGGCGCGAGTCGAAGGCGCGATCGTCGTCGCGGACGGCACGAGTTGCCGGCATCAGATTCAGGATGGCGCGCAGACGCAAGCCGTGCATGTGGCGCGTGTACTGGCGCAGGCGCTGCGCGGTTGACGGCCGGCGCCACGGCAGCCGAGAAATTGGCTCGGCGTGGATATGCTCGTGGTCGTCGATATGATCAACCACCCATTACGTCATTAATGCCACTCTCTATCGACGCGCAGGCGGTCTGCTCCATACATGGGGGCACGGTAAGCCATTCGAGCAGGTAAGCCACTGGAGCAGCTTTGGCGGGTTTGAAAAGAGATATATCGGGCCCGCCAAGTAATTTCAACACTTTGCGTTAAACACGGTCAGAGCAATCCTTGAGCTTACGAGTATCTTTGAGCTCGACATAAATTTTTTCGTTCGCCCTCCATTACCCTCCCCGAACTGATTGATTTCGAGGTCGGCTGAAAGAGCACGGTGTACTCTGTGTCAAGAAAGACCAGCATAGTCGTGGCCTCTTGGGAGAAGAACTGGAACGTGATTGCTCGGTAGCTTTCGAGCGCACAACTGATACGTGCCGCTGCAGTCTCTCTGTCGGCAGTCAATCGGACTCGCTATTGTGTCGGGACGAATAACTGATTGATCAATTCACTGACGATCTCGAATGTGCGTGAGACCGTGTTGTGAAGGACACCTGAGCCATGAGCGTATTCGTTGCGAATCCTGGGCAATGTATCAATGAATATGCCGATCCAGTCATCGAAATCCTCGGGCATCGGCTCTACATTCGAGTAGTCGATCTGGACCGTCGTCAATCCGAGGCGCTGCATCTCTTGGAGTTTCTGGTGTTCGGCTCGATGTCTGGCGCGCTGCAGTGCTTGCTCCCGTGACCACGAAAACCTGTCGTTAGATATCGCCTTTCGCTTCATTGCTTCTTTCAGCAATTTGTTCAAACCGCGAGGCGGCTCGGCCCTGACCAGCGACGATCGCTCGATCTCGGTAGTTAACCACTCGCGCAACGCGAACTCCAACGATGTCAGGGCTTGCTGTTCCGCTACAGGATAGAAGCGATAGACGAACCACGCATATGCATAGAGATTTTTTGCCGTCTCGAAATGGATCCGAACCGACTCTGGCACATTCACGCTGAGTGTGAACAATGCTACGTCCTCGAGATGCTCGGCTGCAGTGCCTGGCCGGAAATTCCCAATGGTCCTGTCGAACCGAGAAAAATATCCGTTTCTGATGTCGGGCTCATAAAGCGAGTCGATCGTCCTCAGCAAATCGCATGGATGTAGAGTATCCAACGCCTTTTCTTCCATTTCCGGCCTACATTCCAGTTAATTGTCCGGATCGACTGAACGATCCTCGCCAGCCGACGTCTCCACGAATGCTGTTCCGATCAACAACCTCACCTCGGGCGACAAAAATTCTCACCCCGACCAATTATCAATTGACGGCCATCAGACTGACCGCTGCTTGTCTGAACGAAGCAGATCGTAAGCGTGCCCACGCGAGATCCTCAGGAACTCTCGCACCTCAGCCAACATTATCAGCAGTACTTTATCGCTACGGCATCTATCACTGCGGCCCGCCCATTCCGCCCATCAGCGTCATCAGCTGTTCACGCAGCCACCGGCTGCCCTGATCCTGATCCGCGCTGCGATGCCAGTAGCAAAAGTAGTCGAGCCCCGGCATCTCGAACGGCAGTTCGAGAATGCGCGCCGGATAGCGCTGCAGCAGCCGCAGCGGCGCCGTCAACGCGAGATCGCCGCGCATCGCGATCAGCGGCGCGACCATGTAGTGCTGCACGCGCATCTGGATGTCACGGCGCAGCCCGAGGCGCGTCAGCTCCGCATCGACGTGCCCGCTGCCCTTGCGGCGACTCGACACGTGGATGTGCCCCATCGACAGGTAGTCGCCCATGGTGAGCGTGTCGCCCTTGAACGGGTGATCGTCGCGGATCATGCAGGCGTAGCGGTCTTGCACGAGCAGCGCCTGATGGAGGTGCGGATCGCCGATCAGCGGCGCGTCGATCGCGATGTCGACGGAACCGTTCGCGAGCGCGGTCGCGACCTCACGGCGATCCATCGTGTAGCTGCGCACGTGCATGCCCGGCGCATGCGTCTGCAGCAGTTCGCCGAGCGCCGGCAGCAGCAGCGCTTCGGTCAGGTCGCTCATGCTGAGCCGGAACACGCGCTCGGACGACGCCGGATCGAACACGTCGCCCTCGTGCGCGCTCGAATCGAGCAGTTGCAGCGCTTCGCGCACGCGGCCGACGATGTTCTCGGCCATCGGGGTCGGCATCATCCCGGCCGGCGTGCTGACGAACAGCGGATCGTTCAGCGTCTTGCGCAGCCGCGCCAGCGCGTTGCTGACGGCCGGCTGCGTGAGGTTCAGCACCTCGGCCGCGCGCGTCAGGTTGCGCTTGGTGTAGATCGCGTCGAATACGACGAACAGGTTCAGGTCAATCTTCGAAAGGCGCATCGCCGGATCTCCTTGCCGGCATCTTACGGCGCGCGCCTCCCGTTCGTCCATGTTCGCCAGGCGAATCGTGCGGCCGGTCAGCCGCGCGGCGGCGGCGTCAGGTACGGTGCGGTCGAACCGGGCTCGCCGTCCTTGATCTCCATCCGCGCGATCGCCTGCAGGTGCACCTCGTCCGGGCCGTCGGCGAAGCGCAGCGCGCGGCCCCAGGTCCACAGGTCGGCGAGCGGCGTATCGGGACTCAACCCCGCCGCACCGAACACCTGCATCGCGCGGTCGCACACATCGGTATAGACGGTCGGCACGAGCGCCTTGATCATCGAGATCTCCTTGCGCGCGGCCTTCGCGCCTACCTTGTCGATCATCCACGCGGCCTTCAGCACCAGCAGGCGCGCCTGGTCGATCTCGATCCGCGAACGCGCGATCCATTCGCCGACGGTGCCGTGCCGGTTCAGCGGCTTGCCGAACGCGACACGCGACTGCGCGCGGTCGACCATCAGTTCCAGCGCCAGTTCAGCCGCGCCGATCGAACGCATGCAGTGGTGGATGCGGCCAGGCCCGAGGCGCGCCTGCGCGAGCGCGAAACCGCTGCCTTCCTCGCCGAGCAGGTTGCGCGCCGGCACGCGCACGTTGTCGAACGTGATTTCGCAGTGCCCTTCCGGCGCGTAGTGATTGACCACCGTGATGTTGCGCACGACCGTCACGCCCGGCGTGTCGCGCGGCACGAGAATCATGCTCTGCTGCTGGTGCGATTCGGCTTCGGGATCGGTCTTGCCCATTACGATGAAGATCTTGCAGTTCGGATGCGCGGCGTTCGTGATGAACCACTTGCGGCCGTTGATCACGTACTCGTCGCCAACGCGCTCGATGCGCGTCGTGATGTTCGTCGCATCCGACGACGCGACGTCGGGCTCCGTCATCGCGAACGCCGAGCGGATCTCGCCGCGCAGCAGCGGAAGCAGCCACGCCTCGCGCTGCTCGGGCGTCGCGAACATGTGCAGCAGCTCCATGTTGCCGGTGTCCGGCGCATTGCAGTTGAACACTTCCGACGCCCAGCTCACGCGCCCCATGATCTCGGCGAGCGGCGCGTATTCGAGGTTCGTCAGGCCCGTGCCGGGCTCGTCGTCCTTCAGGTGCGGCAGGAACAGGTTCCACAGCCCTTCCGCCTTCGCGCGCTCTTTCAGCTCCTCCATGAACGACACGGGATACTGGCCCGCATGCACTTCCTCGTTCCACTGACGGATGCGCGGCACGATGTGCGCGTCCATGAATTCGCGCACGCGTTCGCACAGTGCTTCCACTTTCGGGGTGTAGCCAAAGTCCATGATCGACTCCTCGAGATTTTCGTGTTCCGTTCGGTCAGAAAGCCGAGACACCGCCGTCGACGGCGACGGCCTGCCCGGTCAGATACGTGTTTTCCTTCGCGCACAGCGTCAGCATCGTCGCGACGATTTCGTCGGGCCGGCCGAGCCGCTTCATCGGCGAGCCCTGCGCGAGAAAGTCCTGGCGATCGCCGATATCGCTATCGGTGACCATCGGCGTCGCGCTGTAGAACGGGCATACCGCATTCACGCGAATGCCGTGGCGCGCGTATTCGAGCGCGGCCGTCTTCGTGAGCCCGACCACCGCATGCTTCGACGCCGCGTACGCGGCCAGCTTCGGCGCGCCGCCGAGCCCGGCCATCGACGCGACGTTCAGGATCACGCCTTCGCGCTGTGCGAGCATCTGGCGGATCTGGTGCTTCATCCCGAAGAACACGCCCTTCGCGTTCACCGCGAAGCTCAGGTCGAGATCGGCTTCGTCGGTGTCGATCAGCGCCTTCATCGGCGGTGCGATGCCCGCGTTGTTGATGCCGACGTCGAGCCGCCCGAAGCGGGCGGCGGCTTCATGCACCAGCGCCGCCACGTCCGCTTCGACGCGCACGTCGCAGCGCTGCTCGATCACGTCGGCGCCGGCCGCGCGCAGCGGCGCGGCCACGCGTTCGAGCGCTTCGCCGTTCAGGTCGCCGAGCGCGAGCCGCGCGCCCATCGCGGCGAGTTCGTTCGCGAGCAGCGCGCCGAAGCCGCTCGCGGCGCCGGTGATCATCACGGCCTGGCCGGCGTAGCTGTCGATTTTCATCGCGCGCTCAGATCGTCAGGCCGCCGTCGACGACGATGCATTCGCCGTTCGTGTAGCTCGCCGCGTCCGACACGAGATACAGCACGGTGCCGGCCATTTCGCGCGGCTCCGCGTGGCGGCGCAGCGGGATCTTCGCCTTCCAGGTTTCGTAGATGTCCTTGTCGGCGAACAGCGCGCCCGCGAACTTCGTCTTCGTGAGCCCCGGCAGCAGCGCGTTCACGCGAATACCGAGCGGCCCGCACTCCTTCGCGAACGCCTTCGTCATGTTGACGACGGCCGCCTTCGTGATCGAGTAGATGCCCTGCCGGTCGCCCGGCTGCAGCGCGTTCACCGACGCCGTGTTGACGATCGCGCCGCCGCCGTGTTCCTTCATCAGCTTGCCGGCCTCGACCGACATGAAGAAGTAGCCGCGGATGTTCACGTCGACGGTCTTCTCGTAGGCGGCGAGATCCGTATCGAGGATGTGCCCGAAATACGGGTTCGCGGCCGCGTTGTTCACGAGGATGTCGAGCCGCCCGTGCCTGCCGCGGATGTGCTCGAACGTCGCCGCGATATCTTCCAGCCGGCCGACGTGACAGGCCAGCGCCTCGGCGCGGCCGCCCGCCGCGACGATCGCGTCGGCCACGGCCTGACAGTCGTCGAGCTTGCGGCTCGACACGATCACGTGCGCGCCCTGCTCCGCGAGCAGTTTCGCGATTTCCTCGCCGATGCCGCGGCTTGCGCCCGTCACCAGCGCGATCTTGCCGGTCAGGTCGAACAGATTCGTTGCCATGTTGTCTCGCTCCTCCATTGATGGGTGTGTCGTGTGGCCGCGTACGATCGCGGCGCTTTCAGCGATGCGCGTCGATCACGCTCACGGCCAGTTCGGCCAGCCGGCCAGCCATCGCGCCGACGCGCAGCGCCTGCTCGCTCGACGCGTTGCCCTGCAGCGCGCGCGCCTTCACGCCCTGCGCGATCGACGCGAGCCGGAAGAAACTGAACGCGAGATAGAAGTGCCAGTCGCGGATCGGCTCGATCCCGCGCAGTTCGCAGTAACGCGCGACGATCGCCGCTTCGTCAGGAATGCCGAGTTCGGCCCGATCCTGGCCCGCGAGCCCGCGCACCTGCCCGCCCGACGGTAGCCGCAGGCACATGCAGAAATAGGCAAGATCGGCGAGCGGATTGCCGAGCGTCGACAGTTCCCAGTCGAGCACGGCCTGCACGCGATAGCTGTCGCGCGCAAACATCAGGTTGTCGATCCGGAAATCGCCGTGCACCAGCGCTGGCCGGCCCGTGTCCTCGGGGCAGGCTTTCGGCAGCCAGTCGATCAGCGTCTCCATCGCGTCGAGACGCTCGGTTTCGGCCGCGCGATACTGCTTCGTCCATACGCCGATCTGGCGCTCGAAGTAGTTGCCGGGGCGGCCGTAGTCGGCCAGGCCCACCGCGTCGACATCGACGTCGTGCAGCGCGGCCATCGTCTGCAGCAGCGCGTCGTAGCACGCCGCGCGATCGGCCTTCGGCAGTTCCGGCAGCGCGGGATCCCAGAAGATCCGGCCGTCCTCGAAACTCATCACGTAGAACAGGCTGCCGATCACGTCGCGGTCTTCGCACAGGTGATACGGCCGTGCGACCGGCACCGCGGTGCCCGACAGCGCGGTCAGCACGCGGAATTCGCGGTCGACCGCGTGCGCGGACTTCAGCAGTTCGCCCGGCGGCTGGCGGCGCAGCACGTAGCGGCCGCTCTTCGCGTGCAGCAGGAAAGTCGGATTCGACTGGCCGCCGGCAAACTTCTCCGTGTCGACCGGGCCTTCGAAGCCCGGCACGTGCGTTTCCAGATAGCGCGTGAGGCGGGCTACGTCGAGTTGCTGGGAAGGGTTCGTCATCGTCGCGTGTCGTTCGTGGGTCAGCCGTAGGTCCGCCATGCGTGCCGTTCGGGATCCTCCAGATGCGGGATGCCGTTGAACGACGCGAGGTGGAACGCATCGGCGTTGAAGAAAAACTGCGAAAGACTGCTGTTGCGGATCTGCAGGTTCAGCGCGATCGCGCTCGGCGGCGGCGCCGCGAGCACCTGCTGAACCGTGACCGCGATCGGGCCGCCGGAGCTCACCGCGAGCACGCGCTGGCCGCCGCCGTGGCGGATGGCCGCGCGGGCATCGGAAACGCGCTGCTGGAAATGCGACCAGGTTTCGGGGGCCGCGTCGCCGAGCTTGTCCTCGGTCCACAGCTGCAGCACCTGCCGGAGCGCGCGGAAATGCTCCTTCATCGAGCC
This sequence comes from Burkholderia sp. BCC1999, assembly GCF_905339975.1. Classification (NCBI taxonomy): domain Bacteria; kingdom Pseudomonadati; phylum Pseudomonadota; class Betaproteobacteria; order Burkholderiales; family Burkholderiaceae; genus Burkholderia; species Burkholderia sp. BCC1999. Next base: position 210,370 of record NZ_CAJPHP010000013.1, read on the forward strand.
GGCGGCAAGCCGTGCGATCTCTGGGTAGTCGTGGGCGGCGGCCGCGAACAGCCCGTGGAAGTCGTATTCGTTCAGGCCGGGATGGCGGTCGACCGGCACGCCTTCGCGGCCCATCCCGCGCAGGATCGCGTCGACCGTCTGCGCGTGGCGGGTCATCGTGCCGCAGATCACGCGGTCGAACGCCAGGCCCTGCCGCGCGAAGTATTCGCCGAGCCAGACGCCCTGCTGCTCGCCCGCCGCGGAAAGCCGGTCGTAGTCGTCGGTGCCGAACGACGCCTGCCCGTGCCGTACCAGAAAGAGTTCAGCCATCGCATGCCCGCCTGAGTGAAGGATTCAGCATAGCCAGCGGGCGGCCATTTTTAAAATTTATTTGATGAATGAGCGGGTATTCACCATGGGAATCCCCAATTCACCGGGACGGAACGTGTCGCCGGACCGGCCGAACCGGCACACGCCCCCCGCTCCCCCCGCGCCGCTTACTCGCGCGTCCACCCGTTCTGATAAAGCTGCCCGGCCAGCACGCCGAGGCGCGACGCTAGAACGTAGTTCTCGCCATCCTCGATCAGCGCCGAACGCACGTCGCGGAACAGCTTCTCGATCGGGAATTCGCGCGTGGTGCCGTTGCCGCCGAACAGCTGGAACGCCTCGTGCGTGATCTTCATCGCTTCCTCGGTCACGCTCACCTTCGCCTGCGCGGTCGCGTACGGATGGCTCTGCGGCGACATCCGCGAGAACGCGAGGCTGCGGCGCGCGATCGCACGCGCCATCTCGAGCCGGCGCAGCATCTCGCCGACGCGCAGGTGCGTCATCTGGTGATCCATCAGCAGCGCGCCGCCCTGCTTGCGCTCGTGGCAATACGCGAGCGCCAGTTCGAACGCGGCGCGCGCCGCGCCGACGAACACCTGGCACATGTGCGTGCCCGCATACGACCACGTCGACGCGAGGTTGCCGAGATAGTCGTCCTTCAACGCCACCGCGAAGCGCTTCGGCACCTTCACGTTGTCGAAATAGATTTCGCCCTGCGGCAGCGAACGCTGGCCGATCTTGTCGAGCGGCTTGCCGCGCGATATGCCCGGCAGGTCGAGCGGCAGGATCATCGCGATGCCGTTCGTGAACGCGCTGCGCTCGCCTTCGCCGTAAAAGCCGTCGCCGTAGTCGGCCGCCATGTACGCGAGCGCGACCTGCGCGACCGAGCCGTTCGAGATCCAAGCCGAGCTTTGTCCGTTGATCACGATCTCGTCCGCGCCGACCTTCGCGGTCACGTTGCCGACCGGCTGCCGGCCGTTCGCGCCGAGTTCCTGCCGATACAGGATCGCCGCGTCCGACCCGCGATCGGGCTGCGTGTTCATCCAGCAGCCGACCTTGCCCGCGCACATCTCGACCAGTTCGGGATTGCCGACCGTATGCGCCATCATCAGCGGCATCGTGGCCGCGCCGATCGACACGGCGAGGCCCGAGTCGCCCCAGCCGAGCTCCTCGCCGATCAACGACTCGATGCGCACGGCCGTTTCCGGCGGAAACTGCGCGATCAGTTGCGGATCGAGCCCGAGCTTCGCGCTCTCGACGATCGCGGCCCAGTATGGCGAGCCGGGCGCGATCACCTCCTCCGCCGTCATCCGGTCGAGCTCGCGGCCGATCGGCCGCAGCACGTCGCGCGCAAAGCGGTGAACCGTGTGCTGGATTGCGCTTTCCTCTTCGCTCAGCGGCGTCTCGAAGCCGGTCATGCCGACCACGGGCAGCGCCGCGGACTTGTTCAGACGAATCATCTCCGTTCTCCTCCTGGACTCGAATCATGTTGGCCGGACAGCGGATGCGCCCGGCCATCCCACACCTAGTAATACATACCAAACATAGGTCATCATGACAAACACAGGAAGCAAAAAAAAGACAGGGTATTCCCCTGTCTCTTCTCGCATTGCCGCTGTGGGCTCGCGCGGTTACTTGCCGGCCGGAACCGCCAGCGTGCCGTATGCGATCGCGCGCGAGGTCGCGGTGAAATACGCGTCGAGCGCCTGCGTATGGCGCCCGGTGCCGTATTGCATCGCGAAGCCGTCGGCCAGCGCGATCAGCATCGTCGCTGCATGCCGGCTATCGGCCGCGCTGTGCGCGGAATTGACCGCGCGCAGTAACTGCGCGAGGTCGCGCGTGAGCGATGCATACCATTCATCGTAGAGCTTGAAGCACTCGGGATCGGTGGCCGCGAACGACAGGAAGTGCCGGAACAATGCGTTGTACTTGGCATCCTTTGCATCCTTGATCGAACGCTCGAGGATCTCCTCGAACACGTCGCGCGGCGATGCGTCGCTGCTGATCGCGCGCTTCATGTCGTCGAGGTACGTATCGATGACCGGCTCGATGACGGCCCGCAGCACGGCGATCCGGGTCGGGAAGTAGTACTGCAGATTGCTGACGCTGATCCCGGCGGCCGCGGCAACCGCCCGCTGCGAGAATTCCAGCGGGCCGCCTTCCAGCAACAGCTTGCGTGCGACGCGAATGATCGTGTTGCGCGTGCGCAGGCCTTGCGCGCGCAACCCGTCCGGGTTGCCGGCTGCTGCGGGGGTGGCAGTCGAAGTGCGCCGCTTCTTGCTGCTGCGCGGTTCGTTGGACACTGTCATCGTGTTCGTCGTGAAGGTGGCGTTTCGGCTTCGTCGAATGGACGCTCCGTACCTTACGGAGCGCAAACGACTATACCCGATGCGCGCTTCATTTTCCATCGAGCGGCCCTTCTGCCGGGCCGCACGGCCGGACCCACGTTGCCGCGTCGCGACGCGCGCGTGCGCCGCTACATCGGCCGCACCTTGCGGTTCACGCGCTCGTCGAGCAGGTTCGCGACGCCGAGCATCCCATTGACCGCACACCATCGCAGCGGCTCCGGCGGCACCGACGGGGTCTTGTGCGCCAGCGCGTCGAGCAGCGGCGATTGCCCGTCCCCGATCCGCTCGGCCAGCAGGCGCCCGACCAGCGACTGCGTGCCCACGCCATGCCCCGAGCAGCCGGCCGTGTAGAACACGTTCCCGTGCGCGCCGGCCGCGCCGATCACCGGCAACGCGTCGCCCGCAAACGAGATGTAGCCGCTCCAGCAAGCGCGCACCGGCACGTTGCCGAGTTGCGGAAAACGCGCGTGCAGCGTCTTCAGAAGCGCGCGATACGCATCGTCGTCGGGCACGTTCGGGGTTTGCGATCCGTACACGTAATGCAACCGCTTGGTCGTCAGCAGCAGCGTGTTGCGCGCCGTGAGGCGATGGCTCTCCATCGTCAGGTGCGGCGTGACGATGCCCTCGCGATTCGGCCAGTCCAGCGCCGCGAGCTGCGCATCGGACAGCGGCTCGGTTTCGAGCGCCGACACGCGCAACGGCATCACCTTGTCGCCAAGCAGGCCGAGCTGCGGCGTATACGCGTTGGTCGCGAGCACCAGCACGGGCGCACTCGCGCTGCCGCGTGCGGTGCGAACGCGCACCGTCTCGCCTTCCTCGAATTCGAGCAGCGCGGTGTTCTCGTAGAGCTTGACGCCGGCCGCGAGCGCCGCGCGCCGCAACCCCGTCACGTACTTGCCGGGATCGAGCGTGCCGCCGCCCGGCACGTACGCGCCGAACAGGAAGGCCGGCGGAATCCCGCGTTCGCGCATCGCCGCGCCGTCGAGAAACTGCGCGGGCGAGCCGAGTTCGATGCCGGTCGCCATGCTCTCGCGCAAGCGCTTCTCCTGCGACGGATGCACGCCCGCGCGAATGATGCCCGACGCACGGTAGTCGCAATCGATCGCGTATTCGGCGAGCTTGCGTTCCACATACGCGACGCCTTCGTCGTAGAAGCCGACGATCCGCTTCGCCTGTTCGCGGCCGACCCGCTTGAGAAACAGGTCGTACTCGAGCCCCTGGCCGCCGGCGAGATAGCCGGCGTTGCGGCCGCTCGCACCGAAGCCCGCGAACTCACGCTCGAGCACGACGACGCTCGCGCCGCGCGCGGCCAGCTCGAGCGCGGTTGACAGGCCGGCAAAGCCCGCACCGACGACGATCACGTCCGCGCGGACGTCGCCTTCGAGCGGCGGCTGCACCGGCTCGGGCCGCTCGATCCATCCGCCGACCGGACGATACTTCCGCAACGCCGCATCGGCGCGGATTTCCTCGCCCCAGCGGGCCAGCGGCCCGGCCGCGTCGGCGCCCTCTGCCTGCATCGACGCAGCCGCGCCGACACCGCCCGACGCCTGCCCCGTCTGTGCTACCTGCCCGAACGCCATCGCGCCGTGTGCGTTGCCCATGTCCGCCTCCGTCAGTCCCTGCTCAGAATGTGAATCGCCAGCGCGGCCTCTTCGACGCCCTGCAGGCCGCCGCCGTTCTCCTGGATCGCATGGCGTGCGCCGTCCACCTGCCGCGCGCCCGCTTCGCCGCGCAACTGCGTGACCAGCTCGTACAGTTGCCCGATGCCGGTCGCACCGAGCGGATGACCCTTCGATTCGAGGCCGCCCGACGTGTTGATCGGAATGCGCCCGCCGAGCGTGAATTCGCCGCGCTCGGCCGCCGGGCCGCCTTCGCCGAGCGGCACGAAGCCGAGGTTCTCGGCCTGGATGATTTCGCCCATCGCCGACGCGTCGTGTACTTCGGCGACGTCCATGTCCTCCGGCCCCACGCCGGCCTGCTCGTACGCTTGCAGCGCGGCGAGCCGGCCGATGTGCTTGTGCGGCTCGTCGAGGCGCCGCCGCGTAAAGCTGCGCAGCACGCTCGCGGCGATCCGGATGCAGCGGCTACGATCCGCGCCGATGCGCTCCAGCCCTTCCTCGGTGCAAAGGATCGCGGCCGCCGCGCCATCCGACAGCGGCGCGCACATCGGCAGCGTGATCGGGTACGTGATCGGCGCGGCCGCCAGCACCTCGTCGATCGTGAACGGCTGCCGGAACTGCGAATACGGGTTGTGCACCGAATGCCCGTGATTCTTCGCCGACACGGCGGCAATCTGCCGCTGCGTCGTGCCGTACGTGTGCATGTGATGCCGGCACATCGCCGCGTAGATCTTCATGAAACGGCTGTACGGGCGATCGGATTCCGACCCGGGCGGCGGCTCGATCCCTTCGCCGAGCCGGGCGAGCGTCGCGAAATTCTCGTCGACACGCGACACGTCCCAGCCTGCCTCGAACAGCGCGAACGATTTCGCCTTGTCCGCGACGTTCATCTTTTCCGCGCCGAGCGCGAGCGCGACGTCACACGCGCCCGACTGCAGCTCCCGCACGGCGAGGTGAACGGCCGTGCTGCCGGAAGCGCACGCATTCTCGACGTTGAACACCGGGACACCTTCAATGCCAATCTTGCTGAAGATGACCTGGCCGGGAATCGACAGCTGCCCCTGCAACGCGCCGTTGGTGATGCCCGAATAGAACGCCGCGCGGATCGCGTCGGCATGGCAGCCGGCATCCCGCAACGCGCGTTGCAGCGCCTCTCTCGCCAGGTCGTCGAGGCTGCGGTCGAGATGCCGGCCGAACACGGTCATCGCAATGCCGGCAATGTAGATGTTGCTCATCGTATGGAATCCGTATGAATCAGGCTCAGATCCTGCGTTGCTGGCCCTGCCAGTATTGTTCGCGCAGGTCCTTCTTCAGCACCTTGCCGGCCGTGCTGCGCGGCAGCGCGGCGACGAAGTCCACACTCTTCGGCGCCTTCACCGAGCCGAGTTTCTCCTTGCAGAGCCCGACCAGTTCTTCCGCGCTCACCTGCTGGCCGGCATTGAGCTCGACGACGGCCTTCACGGCCTCGCCCCATGTATCGTCGGGCACGCCGATCACCGCGCAGTCCTGCACCGCCGGATGCGCCCAGATCACCTGCTCGACCTCGCTCGGATAGACGTTGAAGCCGCCGCTGATGATCATGTCCTTCTTGCGGTCGGTGATGTGCAGGTAGCCTTCTGGATCGAGATGACCGATGTCGCCGGTGTGCAACCAGCCATCGACGATCGTCTCGGCCGTCTTGTCCGGCGCGTTGTAGTAGCCCTTCATCACGAGATCGCCACGCACGCAGATTTCGCCGGTCTCGCCCTGCTTCAGCACGTCGCCGCGCTCGCCGACGATCTCGACGCGCACCAGCGGGTTCGGCCGTCCGACCGACGCCAGCCGCGTGTCGGACGCAATCTTGCCGTCGACGAAATGCTCGGCCGGCGTCAGGTACGAGATCGACGCGGGCGCCTCGGTCTGACCGTAGCCACCCGTCATCACCGGGCCGAACACGTCGATCGCGCGCTTGAGCTTTTCGACCGACATCGGCGCGGCGCCGTACAGGAAGTAGCGCAGCGACGAGAAATCGACCTTGTCGATGCCGGGGATGTCGAGCAGCCGGTAGATCACCGTCGGCGGCAGGAAGAACTCGGTTACGCGGTGCTTGACGATCGCGCCGAGCAACAGCGCGGGGTCGGGTTTCGGCAGCACGACGACCGTGCCGCCACGCGCGGTGCACGGCAGCGACATCATGCCGGCCGTGTGCGTCATCGGCGCCGCGGCGAGATTCACCGGGCGCGCGTCGCCGTATGTCATCGCGATCATGAATTGCGCGAAGTACGTCTGCAGCGAACGGTGTGTGTTCATCACGCCCTTCGGCGCGCCGGTCGTGCCGCCCGTGGCGGACAGCGCGACGACGTCGTCCATCGCGTAATCGACGGCCGGCAGCGTCGCCGGCTGGCGCTCGCTCCAGGTGGCCAGCGACGGCGCCCACGGCAGGTCGGCATCGAGGCACACCCACAGCCGGATCTTCGGCAGGCTCGGCCGCAACGCGTCTATCGCGGCCGCGAACGCCTGGTGGAAGAACAGCACTTCGCAGTCGAACGCATCGAGCACGTACTGGTTCTCGGCCACCGCGTTGCGCCCGTTCACCGGGATATATGCGAGCCCGGCACGCCACATGCCGAGCGCGCAGCTCCAGCCGATCACGTCGTTGTCCGCCCACACCGCTGCCTTCGCCTCCTTCGCGAAGCCGGCGGCGAGCAGCCCGTTTGCGATGCGGCACGACAGCTCGCCGATCTCCTGGAACGTGTAGCTGCGCTCGTCCTGGATATAGGCGATGCCGTCGGGATTGAGGCGCCACCCGCGGTCGTAGAAATCGATAATGGCCATGTCACAAGTTCCGTTGGGTCTGGTCCGGTGCGGCGGCCGTCACAGTTGCGTGACCGTGGCGCGCGCGAGCCCGCGCTGTTCGAGGAAGCCGAGCAGGTAGCGATGGCCGAATGCCTTCGAGCCCGACGCGAAGCCCGTTCGCGCGACGTCGCCGTCGAGCAGCTTGAGCACGCCGGCCGCGTGGATCGCACCCGTCGAGATGTACGGCGTGATGCCGTGCACGGTCGCGCGCACCGATGCGAGCTGGCCGCGGCCGATCGCGAAGTCGACGCTGCGCTGGATCGTCGTGCGCTCGCGCGGCGGCATCGTCGGCGTGGTCGACGCGACCACCTGCTTCAGCACCGCGTCCTGCTGCTCGCGCGGCAGGTGCTTGTATTCGGCTTCCCACTTCTGCCCGAACTGGTGCACCAGCTTCATCACGTTGTTGTCGTAGAAGCCCACGCACGAGATGCAGCTGCGCACACGCGGATCGCGCTCGAAGTAGACGGGCAGCGACGTGCCGCCCCACGGCAGGCAGAACACCGGCTGCATGAGTTCGGGCGTCGCGACGGTAAACGATGCGTCCGGCGCGTGCGGCACGAGCGCCTTCTCCCACAGGTAGCAGGATTCGTGGCGTGCGCCGTCGAAGATCGTCGCGGTCGAACCGATGCTCACGCCGGCCGAGCCACGCGGGCCGCGCGTCAGCGTGGCTGTTTCCAGCGCGTCGATACCCGGCGTCTCGAGCGCGAGCTCGGCGGCGATCTCCGCGAACGTGTACATGTACGCGTTCGACGACGACACCAGCAGGCCGGCCTGGCGGTACAGCTCGCCGAACTGGTCACGCACGTCGCGGATATACGACTGTTCTCCCGTCGTATCGAGGTGGTGGCAGCCGGCCTTCAATGCGGCTTCCACGCCGACGAGCCCGAAGCTCGAGAACGGCCCCACCGTATTGCACACCACCTTCGCGCCGCTGAACGCCTTCACGAGCGCATCGACGTCGTGCTCCGCCTCGATGATTTCGTATTCCGCGGATTCGAGGCGCACGACGCGCTGCGCCATCATTTCCTTCGTGCGGCCCGCGTTGCGAGCGACCGCCGTGAACGGGATGTTCTGGTCGATCAGCCAGTCCATGATCAACATGCCGGTGTAACCGCTTGCGCCATATACGACGACGGGGTGCTTAGCCATGGTTGTCTCCTGATACGTGAGTTGTTGAAAACCGGTTCGGTCAAAAGTCGGGTACTGCCGCTTCACATCCGCGCTGCCATTTAATAGAACACATTACCAATATTAGGTCACTATGACAAAGTAAACGGCAAAGAAAAAGGCAGGGTATTCCCGGCCCTGACGCCCTTCGTGCATCATCTGGCCGCCCCGTCCGGCGACAGGCCGGCCAGATAGTGCGCCACCGCACGCGTGTCGTCGCCCGACAACGTCGCGGCCAGCCCGTTCATCGCGCCGGTCGGATCGCGCCGCTCACCCGAGCGGAACGCCGCCAGTTGCGTTTCCAGGTAAAGCTGCCCCTGGCCCGCTAGGCGCGGCGCCGGATCCTTGCCCGTCAGCGCCGTGCCGTGGCACGCGCGGCAGCTTCGCGCCTCCACCAGCGCCATCCCTCGCCTGTCGAGCGCGGCATCTGCCGCTACGGCCTCGTTGCGTGCCGGCGCCTGCCGCGCGAAATAGGTCGCCAGCGCGTCGATCTTCGCGTCGTCGAGTTCGCGTGCGAGCGGCGCCATGTATGCGTTGCTACGCTGGCCGGTCGCGAACGCGCGCAGTTGTGCGGCGATATAGGTGGCCGGCTGACCGGACAGCGACGGATACCATGCATTCTGCGACTGGCCATGCACGCCATGGCAGAAGAAGCACGTCTCCTGCGGCTGCGGCCATGCGCCGCCGTTGGCCTTGTCGGCGCCGCCGATCGCGGCCATCGCCCTCTGGTAACGCATGCCGTCGACGAGGTCGGGCCCGTACAGCACGCCGCCCGCCACCACGCCCGCGACCGCCAGCGCGGCGCCAATCTTCCAGATTCGTTTCATCAGACCTCCCCGCCGCGGCCGGCCAACTTGCCAAGCGCCTGCAGCGCCGCGCGGTGCCCCGAGCGCACCGCGCCATCCATCGCACCGGGCCACAGGTCGGCCGTTTCGGTACCCGACCAGATCAGGCGGCCGGCCTCCGGACGCAGGTACCTGCCCCATTTCGTCCAGAAGCCCGGCGGCAGCGGATGAATGCACTGCAGCGTCCACGGATCGATGCGGCCCCAGTCGTAGTCGTGGAACTGCGTCGGATTCAGCGCCTTGTCGCCGAACGCGCGAGCGAAGATGGCCGACAGCGTCCGTTCGGCGGCCTTCGGTTCAGCCGGCAGCGCACCCGGCGCAACGAACGCGGCGAGTACACCGACCGAACCGTCCGGCGGTGAGTTGTCGTACGCCATGAACACGGGGCCACCCACCTCGAAGATCTGCCCGTTGCAGCCGTCGTCGCGCCAGAACGGACGGTCGTACACGTGTACCGTCTTGCGCATCGGCGCATTCGCCGGCCAGTTGCGCTGCAGTTGCGCGCGGCCGTCCGGCAGCGGCGGATCGAACGCGATCTGCTGGCACAGCGCCGGATTGAGCGCGACGATTACGCGCCGCGCACGGAGCACGCCGCGATCGGTCTGCACATCGACCACGTCGCGATCCCAGCCTGAAATCTTGCGCACCGGGCAGGACAGTTGCACCTTCTCGCCGAGTTCGTTCGCCATCCGGATGCTCAACACCTGCGAGCCGCCGACGAAGCGCGTCTCCTGTGCGCCGCCCTTGATCGATTCGAGCTTCGCATAGTCGCAGTCGGCGCTGTTGATCATCGACAGGTAGTGCAACAGCCCGAGCTGCGCCGGTGCGCCGCCAAGCGACAGCTTCGCGGCGAGGCCGAGAAAGTAGCCGTCCTCGTAGGTCACGCCCTGCTTGAGCAGCCAGTCGCCGTAAGTCAGCTTGTCGAGCTCCGCCGCATGTTGCGCGGTCCAGGGTTCGCGAGACGGCACACCGCGCGCAAGTGCGCCGAGCTTCGCGCCGATCGCGTCGTCTCCGCCCGAACCGCCCTGGAAATCCTGCGCGACGCGCGCGTCGCCGGCCAGCACGACCGTCTTGCCTGCGTAATGAGTCGGGAACGTATCGACACCGAGCTCACGCGCAAGGTCGGCGATCGCCGTCTGGCCCGGGCCGATCCACTGGCCGCCGGCTTCGGACACCACGCCATGCCCGAGATCGTGGTTGTAGGTCCGTCCACCGACGCGATCGCGCGCCTCCAGCACGACGAACGACTCGCACCCTGCGCGCTTCAGATCGCGAGCGGCGGTGAGCCCCGCAAGCCCGGCGCCGATGACGACGACATCGAACACGCCACGATCGGGAGCGGCCGATGCCGCGCCTTCCGCGAACGACACCTCGCCGGCCGCGAGCGACGCGGCGCCCGCAGCCGCGGCGCGCAATATCCGCCGCCGGGCCTGCATGTCCGGCCTGTACTTGTTCTTCATTTTGCGTACTCCATCCTTCCTTGCGTTCTTGCGGGTTCAACCACAACTCATGGCGCAGCCAGCACGCCGTCCTGCGAAAACAGCACCGGCTTGCCGCGTGCATCGATCAGCGCAGCGGTGAGCGTCGCGCGATCCACGCGCTGTGCGACGTCGAACGGGCCGCCTGCCACGCGCTGCGCGAACGTCAGTCCGTCGAGGCCGACGCCGACCAGCCCGCCGCCCGTCGCGACGAGATCGGTGATCGAGCTGCGCGTGCCGGTGTGCTGCGCGGCCCACGTCGTGCCGCCGTCGCGGCTCTCGAACAGGCTGCCGAGCAGCCCGCCTACCACGATCCGCCCATCGGGCATCGCGACGCCCGACCACAACGTGCCCTTGCCGCCCGTCGGCAGATAAGTCCAGTTCGTGCCCGCATCGACCGACTTGAGCACCATCCCCTGCTCGGACACGATGTAGAGCGCGTGCTCGGCGTCAGCGAACACGTGATAGAGATTGCGGTCGGCCTTGCCGCCGCCCGGCGGCTTCGGCAACTTCGTGCGCACCCACGTCTTGCCGCCGTCATGCGTCTGCAGCATCAGCGACCACAGGCCGACCGCGATGCCGTCTTGAGCATTCGTGAACAGCACCGAGAACAGCGGCTGGTCGACCGACGTGTCGAGCCGCTGCGCGACCCACGTGTCGCCGCCGTCGTCGGTCGCGAGAATCGTGCCCCACTGGCCGACGGCCCAGCCATGTTTCGCATCCGCGAACGTCACGGCCGACAGCGTCGCCGACACCGGCACGCGCCGCGCCTGCCGCCAGTTCTTGCCGTCATCGTCGGACAGCAACACGATGCCGTGCTCGCCAACCGCCACGATCCGCGACCCGGCGCGGGTGGCGTCCATCAGCATCATGTGTGTCGGCGCGGGCCACACGTGCGCGGGCTTCGCGGTCCAGGCCGCGACCGTTCCGCCCGGCGGTTGCGCGAAAGCCGTCGCGGCAAAGCAGAGCGCGGTACAGGCAACTAGCGTCTTGATCATGGATGAACCTCTGTAGTGGTATGCGCGGGCATCAGTGGCTAAACAACGCCGGCCAGCCCGAATTCGCTACGCCGAGCGCAACGATCGGCGGCTTGTTCGCCACCTGCGCGGCCACGGCGGCCGTCTGCCGCTCGGCGCTGCCGTCATTCGGCGATGGAGCGACGCCCGGTTCGTCCGGCGTGGCGTGACGCACGGCGACGCGTGTTGCGTCGGTCGTGAACGCATGCGCCGGCGCGGGCCGGTCGGCAACCGCTTCATGGAAGCGTTCGAAGGCAGCGGCCGCAACGCAAAGTACGCCGCAAACTGCGAGAGTCTTGACCATGAGTGAATCTCCGTCGGGATGTTGTCGGCTTCAGTGGCTGAACAGGCCCGGTGCGCGGGCGGGCTTGCGGCGCGGGAACCAGCGTTCGAGCAGCGACGCGAGTGCAGGCAGCGCGGTCATCGCCATCACGAGATTCACGACGAACATGAACGCGAGCAGCTTGCCCATGTCGGCCTGGAACTTCAGTGCCGAGAAGCTCCACGTCGCGACGCCGATCGCCAGCGTGATCGCCGTGAAGATCGTCGCGACACCCACTTCGAGCATCGCGTGCTGCACAGCCTTGACGATGTCCTGACCGCCCGCGAGATGCGCCTGCAGCCGGTTGTAGATGTAGAACGCGTAGTCGACACCGATTCCCACCGCCAGCACCATCACCGGCAGCGTCGCCACCGTCAGCCCGATCTGCAGTTCCTTCATGAACCAGTAGCCGATGAAGGTCGCGACCGACAACGGCAGGCAGCACGCGAGCATCGCGCGCCAGTCGCGGTACGCGAGAAACACGAGGATCAGGATCGCCGCGTACACGTAAAGCATCATCGGCAACTCACTCTTCTCGACTTCGTCGTTCGTCGCGGCGAGTACGCCTGCATTGCCCGCGGCCAGCCGCACCGTGATGCCGGGGAACGGATGCGACGCGCGATACTGCTTCACGTCGTCGAGGATGCGGTTGATCGTGGTCGCCTTGTGATCGGTCAGGAACAGGTGCACGGCCGTCATTCCGCAATCGCGGCTCATGAAACCCTTCATGCGCGACACATCGACCGACACCGCGCCATAGTTCTCGCCGTCGATCGGCACGACGTTCATCTTCGGGAAGTCCTCGTTGTAGCCCTGGTTGTATGCCCGCAGCATCGCCGAGTACGACTGCACCGACACGACACCCGGTTCGGTGCGCATCGCGGCCGAGAAGTCGTCCTCGTACAGGCCGACCGCCGCGTTGTCGCAGGCCTTTCCATTCGACTCGATCGCAACCGTCAGCCAGTCGAGGCCCATGTCGTAGTTGCCGGCGATCGACGTCGCGTCGCGGTTGAAGCGCGCGTCCGCGCGCAGTTCCGGCGCGCCCGGTTGCAGCGTGCCGATCACGCGATCGCGGCTCTGCCAGGCGGCGAGCGCGAAGATCGCCACAGTCAGCGCGACCGTGACGTTCGCGTACTTCGGCTCGGCCACGCGGGCTAGCACGCGCAGCGGCTTCGCACGCTGCTGCGCACGCTTGAGCGAGTTGTCCGCGTAGGACTTCTTGAAGTTGAAGCAGGACGCCGCAACCGGCAGCAGGATCAGGTTCGTGACGATCTTGTACGCGACGCCGAGCGATGCGGTGATCGCCAGTTCGCGCACCATCGGAATCGGAATCAGCAGCAGCGTGATGAACGATACGAACGCGGTAATCAGCGCGAGCACACCGGGGATCAGCAGGCCGCTGAAGCTGTGGCGCGCCGCATCGAACGAACTCTGCCCGTGCGCGATCTCGCGGACGATGAAGTTCACCTGCTGCACACCGTGCGACACACCGATCGCGAACACGAGGAACGGCACCAGCACCGCGAGCGGATCGAGCCCGAAGCCGAGCAGCTTCAGCGTGCCGAACTGCCACACGAGCGATGTCAGCGAACACGCAATCAGCAGCACCGTGAAGCGCACCGAATGGCAGTACCAGTACACCGCGAGTGCCGTGAGCAGCAGCGCGACCGCGCAGAAGCCGAGCACGGCCGTCGCGCCGTCGGCGATATCGCCGATCTGCTTCGCGAAACCGATGACCTGGATCTCGTAGCCGGCATCCTCGAACGGCTTGCGGATCTTGCTTTCGAGCAAATGATTGAACGCAACGTAGTCGAGCACCTTGCCGGCGCTGTCGCGCTCGTTCAGCTCGGCCGTGATCATCGCGCTGTCCTCGCCGTGCGACACGAGCGTGCCGACGTAGCCGCCGAGCGTCGTCGCACGGCGCACGCGCGCCACGACGTCCGGCGTCAACTGGTCGGGCGTGACCGTGCCTGAAATGATCGGCTCCGCGCGAAAGCCTTCGTCGGTCACCTCGTTGACGAACGCGTTCGGCGTCCACAGCGAGCGCACGCCGATCCGGTCGACGTTCGGCAGGTACGTGACGGCCTGCGTGACGTCGTACAGCCGCGTCAAGCCTGCCTTCGACCAGATCGACCCGTGCTTCGCCCGCACGACCACGGTGATCCGGTTCGCGCCGAGCAGGTCGTTGCGGTATTGCTGGAACGTGCGGATGTACTCGTGCCCGATCGGCATCTGCTTTTCGAAGCCGGCATCCATGCGCAGTTGCACGGCAAACACGGCCATCGCAACGGTGAACAACGCGATCGCCGCGAGCACGAGCGCACGATGACCGAAGAAGAACCTTTCCAGGCGACTGACCAGACGATTGAGCACGACCTTACTCCCTCATGTATTGCGGCCGCGTGCGATGCACGCCGCCAGCCATCCCGCCACTGTCAGAAATTCCGCGTGACGAACAACCCGACGAAATTCCGGTCCGCGTACGGCTGACCCACCGTGTTGTGGCCGCCCCAGAACGCGGTGAAGTTGATACCGGCCTGCCAGTTCGGCGGATTCTGGTTGAACAGCACGTAGACGTTCACCGACTTCGCGCCCTGCATGTAATTTGCGGTGAAGGTCGGCGTGTAGCCGTACAGGCCGTCCGAAAACGTCACGCCCGGCGTGACCTGCCAGCCGGGAATCAGCGAGCCGTCATAGGTCCAGTTGAAATCGATCGTCGCGCCCACCGAGCTCGAGGTGCCCTGGCCCATCCCGATCGGATAGCCCGCAGCCGATCCGTTGTTCAGCCACGGCAGGTAGCCGGTCTGCGGCACCTGCGTAACGGTCTGCCCGTTGATCGTGCGCGTCACGCCGCTCGAACTCAGCCCCGGGTAGTAGATCCACGTCAGCTCCCATGTCAGCGCGGCCGAATCGGCGCCGAGCAGTTTCAGGAACGGATATTCGCTGCGCGTCAGCGCCAGCAACCCGTTGATGTCGTACTGGAATTTCTTCTTGTCGACCCACTGCTGGCAGTCGATACCCGCCACGCCGTTCGTGTTCAGGTCGAGCGGGCCGCCCGCGCCGTAGCAGCTCGACAGCGCAACCGCATCGCGCGGCCGGTACGACAGTTCGGTGCCGATCGCCCAGGGCCCGATCCCGAAGTTCGCGCTGACGCCGAACAGCTGGCGCCGGCCGAGATACGACCATTGCTCGGTCCCGTTCGCGAGCGACGCGAGCACCGGCGACTTGTCCGTGTAGTTCAGGTAGTAGAACGCGAAGTTCGCATCGAACGAGCGCGGCGAATAGTTGAACTTCACACCGAACTGCGGCCGGTATTTCGCCGGCAGGTTCGTTGTGCTCGGCAGGCCGATGTCGTTGAACGGCGGCCCCGCATACGTGCCGTTCACGAGCCCGTTCTTGATCGCGTTCAGCGTGTCCTGGTTACCAGCCGCCCCCGATCCGCCAATCGCGTTGGCGATCGTGCCCGCGCTCGGGCCGATCACGTTCAGGTTGTTCGTGTTGATCGTGAACGGCTCGGCGCCGCGGCCGAAGCCGTTCGTCACCGACCAGTACGAGCCGACCGGCGGGTAGCGGTTGCCGTTCCACTGGAACTGGTAATACGCCTCGGTGCTGAACCCGTGCGACAAGTCCGCCGCGAAGCTCGCCATCGGCGCCGGCAGCAGCGCCTGCTTGAGCTGCGAGCCGGGAATCAGCAGCTTCTGCACGTCGATCGAGTTGGTCGCGTTGATGCCGCTCTGCGCGAACATGCTCTCGCCCCAGTTGATCACCTGGTTGCCGAGCCGCACGTGCGCGTTGCGCCCGCCGATCGTGAAATCCTTCTGCGCCCACAGGTCGAGCAACTGCGCGTTGTAGACGACCTGCGCGGCCGCCGTGCTCGACAACGGCGTGCGGTTCGTGTTGCCGGCGAGGAAGTCGTACATGCCGGTGCCGCGCACCATGAACTTCAGTCCTTCGCCCGGCATCTTCAGCAACAGCTCGCTGGTCGCGCTGACGTAGGTGCTGAACGGCTGGCCCTTGCGATAGTTCAGGTCGCCGTTGTCCGCGTAACCCCACTGGTTGGTGTTCGCGGCCGCGCCGCAGCCGAACGCGTTCGGATCGCCGGTGAGCGAGCAGCTCGGATTCTTGGTCCGGATCCCCGCGCCGGCCGTCAGGTTCGTCACCCACGAGCCCTGTACGGCGCCGCCGTCCGCCGTGAAATCGTATGCATACGCGCTCGACGTCGCGGCACCCGCGATCGCAATCGAAACTGTCGCATTCCTGACTAATCTTGCCGGTTCCATGACCCACCTCCGCCCCTGTCCGCCGCCGGCGCGCGATCGTTGCGCGCGCCGGTCCTTTTATCCGCCAGCCGTCAACCGATTGCCGTCACCGCTCGCTGACCGAGCGCAGCGATTCCGCCGTGTAGAAATCCTGCTTGAAGCGCGGATCGTCGGCCTGCTCGAGCCAGCGCACGTCCTTGCCCTGGCCGATCGACGACGCATCGAACACGTAGCGGCCGTTGATCATGTCGTACTGCGCGAGCGGTTCGTTGTCGCAGGTGCCGCCCAGCTCCCACACCGGAATCGGGTAGCTTTCGCGCACTTTCCACAACTTGCCCTGCGCGTCGTAGTCCTCGCCGACGAGCGCGAGCCAGCTGTCCTCGTCGAGATAGAACACCTTCTTCGACGCGACATGCCGCGCGCTCGGCTTGAGCGTCGCTTCGACCACCCACACGCGATGCGTCTCGTAACGCCGGTTCGCGGCGGCGAGGCCGTCGGGCGTCGCGACATCGTGCAGCTTGCTCTTGAACCGGTACAGGCCGAACGCGTTGTACGGAACGATCATTTCCTTCTTGCCGGCCAGCTTCCAGGTGAACCGGTCGAGCGAGCCGTTGATCATGTTGCCTTCGTCGATCAGGTACTGGTTCTCGAAGCCGATCAGCGGCGCGTCGTGCGTGTAGGCCGGCATGCGTCGCACGCGGCGCTGGCCCGGGAAGTAGTAGTACGTTTCCGACGCCTTGTTGAAATACTGTCGCTGCACGAACGCCTGGCCGGCCAGCGCGGCGGGGGAATTCATCTGGAAGTAGACCGCCGCGCTGAGCTGTTCGACGTCCTGCGGCGAGCTCTTGCCGAGCCTGGCGGACGGGAAGTAGAGCGTTTGCGGGCCGACCGCGTCGATCCATTCGCTGCTGCCCGGCCGCGGCGAAATGGCCGTGGCGACCTGCGCCCAGTCGACACCCGCGCCGCGATAGCGCATCTCGTAGTTCAGGATCGCTTCGATGCCGCTCTTCGGCTGCGGGAACGGCACACCCGGCAGCACGGCCGAGGCGAGGCTCTCGCCGGCCGAATCCAGCTTCGCGGCCGTCAGGTTCGCCCTGGAGTTCTGCTCGACGACTTCAGGCAACTGGCATTCGCGATGGGACGGGTACACGTCCATCCGGTAGCCCTTCTTCTGCTTGATCAGTGCGACCTGCCCGGGCGACAGCTTGTCCGCGTACTTGTCGACGTTCGCCGCATCGATCGAATAGAGCGGCTTCTCGTTGCGGTGCTTCCAGAAATCGCCGCGCTCCTTGCCCCACTCCCAACCCGCGTCGGGCGACTGCTTGCCCGCATAGGCCGGCACCGCGCCGTTCTTGCTCGCCGCGCGGTCGGCGCCGGCCGGCGTCAGGTCGTCCGCCGCGACGGCGGTGCCGATCGCGACACATGCAGCGGCCGCGATCGCGGACGCTGCCCACAAACGATGCTTCTTCATCACGGTTCTCCTTCCCGTTCCGCCTACGCTCGCCCATCGCGGACGACACGTGTTCACTTCGATCGCCTTCGTCAGCCGACGATGGCGTCGCTCGTTGAGCGTGACCGGCTGGGCTCCCGCCGGCCGCTCGCCGCTTGTCTTTCATTTCCAAATCTTTCATCAGTACTGCGATTCATGTTGAACGCAGCGCCGACGACAAATCATCGATGCGTGCCGTCAGTCCTTGCCCGAACCCGCCACCGCCACCGCACGAACCTCGACGCACAGCCCCGGCAGCGCCAGTTGCGACACGCCGACTGCCGTCCACGACGGGTAACGATCAGGAAAATACCTGTCCTTGACCGCCGCGAAGCCTTCGGTCTCGCGCTGCAGATCCGTGTGGAAGGTCGTCAGCTCGACGACATCGGCCAGGCTTGCCCCGGCTTCCTCGAGGATCATCTTCAGGCACTCGAACGCGATCTGAGCCTGCGCCTGCACGCCGTCGGCAGGCTGCATCTGCGCGTCGAGGCCGACCTGGCCCGACACCCAGATCGTGTCGCCGACGCGCGTCGCCGGCGAGAAGTGGTACGCGTCGTACCACGGCTGGAATGCGGCCGGCACGATCGATTGCCGCTTGGGGGTTGCTGTCATGATGAGAATCTCCCGGTTCAAACAAGTTGGCGGAAACACGACGCGCGGAACGGATCACCGGCCTTCAGCGCGGCCAGTTCCTCGACGAACAGCACGCCGGCTGGCGTAAAGCCCGAACGGCTTTCGTCCGGCAGCGGGCTGAACACCGCGTCGTCGCCGAAGAAGCGCAGCACGAGCGTGTGGCGATCGGGGAAGTCGGCATCGACCGCGCCGCCGCCGTGCAGTACGCCCGGATGAAGCAGCAGCACGTCGCCTGGCTTCGTTTCCCACGACAGGATGTCGTACGCGCCCGGTGCCGCGCGGCGCTCGACCTCGATGTTCGGCAGGCGCGGCCACACGTCACCACCATGCAGCGGGTCCGTCGGATCCTCGGCGTTCTGGAACGTCGTGCCGTCGTGGCGAACGCCGTGATGCGAGCCACGTACGATTTCCAGCGCATTGCGCTTCGGCACGCCCTCGAAGCTGATCCACGCATTGCCGAAATGCATCCCTTGCCACGGCAGGTACGACGTGTCCTGGTGCCACGGCGAGCGCGCGCTCTTGCCGCCGGCCTTCATGAACAGCTCCTCCGCGAAATACCAGACGTGCTTCGAGCCCCACAGGTCGGCGAACAACTGCCCGAACGGCAACGTCCCGACGAGTTCGTCGAGCCGCGCCTTCGCATACGGGTTCGCGTTGTCGTTGTGCGACCGGTATTCGGTGCCGTCGAGCAGCGTGGATGCCATCGGGCCCGGGTTCTCCATCCCCCAGTCGAACGCCGCGCGGCAATGCGCGAGTTGTTCGTCATTGAGCGCCCCTTCGATGAGCACTGCCCCATCCTCGAAGAAAGCCTTTCGCATCTTTGCGTCCATCGTCAATCTCCTGATTCGTTCAGCGACAACCGGCGGCCGATCTTCACTGCCGGCCCCTTCAGTAGAACATGATGACTATGTTAGGTCATCATGACAAAAATAATGAAAAGAAAAAGACGGGGTATTCCCTGTTTCGTCTGCATGATCGAACGCGCGTCGCGGCGGTCCGCCGATCTGCCATGACAACCCGCTTTCAGCGTTCATACAATCGGGCGACGAAGCCCGGCCGCGGCTTCGCCGCTACGTCATCCGCGCATGCGGTCGAACACCGTGTGCGTGAGGAAGCCGATCAGCACCGCATCGGCCAGCGTGTCGTCGGTACTGCATGCGTCGGCCGCATGGCACGACTGCACGCCGTCGCACAGTGCGGTCAGGCCGAGCGCCAGCACGTGCGCGGGCAGCGGTAGCGACACGCCGGTGCGCGTTGCGAACGCGTCGATACACGCAGTCGCGAGCGCCTGTCGCTCGCGCAGGAACGCGCCGAACTGTGCGCGAAACTGCGGATCGCGCGCCATCTGCAGCTGCGCCTCCAGCCACATCAGCCGCGACGCGTGCCGCGCGGCAGGCCGCTGCCAGTACGCAAGCATCGCGCGCTGCGCGTCGTCTGCCGAACCGGCGGGCATACCAGTGATTCGCTGCAACGCCGTCGCGGCATCGTCGTGATCGCGCCGCAACAGCTCGAACAGCACCTCCGTCTTGCTGCGAAAGTTCGAATAGAATGCCCCGCGTGTATACCCGGCCGCTGCCGCAATTTCTTCCACGCTCGCGGCCGCATATCCTTTCTCCACGAAGATCGCGCGCGCGGCGCCGAGCAGGCGTTCGCGCGTCGCCTCGCGCCGCTGCGCACGGGTCAGGCGAACCCGGTCCATCCATGCGTTCCGCGATCGCTGCGGCCGGATCGGAAAACGGCGCGAGTCATCGTCAGCTCATCAGTACAGCTACTCATTTCGGATACGACAAGACATTCGCGCTCGCATTGCTGCGTCCTGCCTCGCGCTCCAGTGCGCAATACGCGTAATAGAGCGCGGCGGTCAGGTACGACCACGTCAGCAGCGCCAGTACGTAGAAATTGAACACGATGTTGGTTTCCTCGCCCGGGATCTTGTAGAAGTCGTAAATGCACGCGATCGCCTGCGAAGCGACGAGCGCGATCGTCGTCGTCAGCGCATGGAACGCGTGGCCGGCACGCACCAGTCGCAACACGAAACCGGCGAGATAGATCGACATCAGCGTCCACATCGTCACGTAGAAGTACGGCAGCACGTGCCCCAACGCACCGGCCACGAGCGCGATCGTCCCGAGCGCCGCGAACACGAACAGCGTCACGTCCTGCCGCGTCGATGGCCGGTAACCGTGCGTGACGGCCATCAGGCCGGCGACCGCGATCACCGGCATCCCGAACCCGCGCGAGAAAGCGTCGAGAAAGTGCGAAATGAAGTACGACACCGGCGATTCGGTCGCGAAGAAGATCACGGCATTGGAAGCGGAGATCGTCACGATCCACCACTCGAAGCCGAGCAGGAAGTTGCGCTTGCGGACGAACTTGAAGCCGTACACACCGGTCGTCGCCGCAAGCGTCGCGCTGGAAAGACAAAGGACAAGTGATCTGTGATCCATGATTCGAACTCCGTAGGTCGATTGCTTTCGATGATTCACTGTTTACCGGGGCTGACGCTCGCGAGATAGGTCGCGATTGCCATGCGGTCGTCGGCCGACATCGCCTTCGTGACGCGCTGCATCGTGCCCGTCGCCTCGCTGCGCGCGCCGTTCGCGAACGCGTCGAGCTGCGCGAGCAGATAGTCGTAGCCCTGCCCGGCCAGACGCGGAAACTGCGCCTGCCCCGTCAGCCGTGCACCGTGACACGCGGCGCACGCGCCGCCTGTCACCAGTTGCTCGCCCTTCGCCCGCAGTCGCGCATCCGCTTTGAAGTACCGGTTGTCCACCGGCACCTGCTTCGTGTAGTAGTCGGCCAGATGCGCGACCTCGGTTTCGCTCATGGTCATCGCGAGCGGCCCCATCGTCGGGTTCGCGCGTTGCCCGCTTGCAAACGCGCGAAGCTGCTCGGCCACGTATTGCGCCGGCTGGCCCGCGAGGCTCGGGTACGCCTGGTTGAGTGACGTACCTTTCACGCCGTGGCAGCCCATGCACGTATCGGTCACGCGCGGCCACGGGCCGCCGTCTGCATCGTCGGCTTGCGCGGTCGTATCGATATGGCGCTGCAGGCGATAAATGCCGAGCAGCGTCGGGCCATAGAGCGCGAGCAACGCGCCGACCGCCACGAGCGCCGCAAGCAGCAGCATGCGTTTCTTCATCTTCGCTCTCCTAAGCACGACGCAGAGCATTGAGCGCGTGAAGCGCGCTTTGGTGACCCGAGCGCACGGCGCCGTCCATGTAGCCGGCCCAGATGTTCGCCGTCTCGGTACCCGACCAGATCAGGTTGCCGCACGGCGCGCGCAGCGCTTCGCCGTGCGCGCTCCAGAAGCCGGGCGGGATCGCCGACACGCACGTGATCGTCCACGGATCGGCCAGCCCCCAATCGCGATCGTGGTACAACACCGGCGCACGCGCCTCGTCGCCCCACGCCTGCGCATAGAGTTCCACGTGCATCTGCTTCGCCGCCTGTAGGTCCGACGGCATCAGCGCATTCCGGACGAACGCGTTGATCACGCCGATCTCGCCGCCCGGCGGCGAATTGTCGTAAGCCCAGAAAAGCGGCCCGTCGGTCTGGAAGATGTGCCCGTTCAATCCCTTGTCGCGCCAGAACGGGCGGCGATAGACCAGCGCCGTCTTGCGCGCCGGCGAATGGGCCGGCCACGCGCGCTGCAGTGCGTGGCGCTTTTCCGGCAGCGGTGGGTCGAACTGCACCTGGTGGCACAACGCCGGGTGGAGCGCCATCACCACCTTCTTCGCGCGCACCGTGCCGCGATCGGTTTCCAGCGTGACGACGTCGCGATCCCAGCCGACGATCCGGCGCACCGGCGACGACAGCCGCACCTTGTCGCCCAACTGCTGCGCCATCCGGATGCTGAGGACCTGCGAGCCGCCGACGAAACGCGTTTCCTGCGCGCTGTGCCTGATCGAGTCGAGCTGTTCATAATCGCAATCGGCGGAGTTGATCATCGACAGGAAGTGCAGCAGCCCCATCTTTGCCGGTGCGGTGCCACCCGACAGCGAGATCGACGCGTTCCAGCCCATCCGGTCTTCCGGCTTGATGCCTTGCGTCGCCAGCCAGTCGCCGACCGACAACCGATCGAGCTCACCAGCCTTCGGCGACATCCACGGCGCACCCGACGGCACGTCGCGCGACAGCTTGCTCAACTTCGCCGCGACGGCTTCGTCGGTGCCGAACGTACCCTGCAGGTCGATCTCGGCGCGCCCGTCGCCACCGAGAATCACCGTCTTGCCTGTGTAATAGCTCGGGAACGTGCCGACCTCCAGCTCGCGGGCCAGATCGGCGACGGCCGTCTGGCCCGGGCCGATCCACTGGCCGCCGACTTCGGTCACGTACCCGCCGCCCACGTCGTAGTTGAGCGTGCGGCCGCCCACCCGATTGCGCGCCTCGAGCACGACGAAGGATTCGCATCCCGCGTGGCGCAGGTCGCGGGCGGCCGTCAGGCCGGCCAGCCCGGCGCCGACGATTGCGACGTCGAGCACCGCGCCGTCATGGCCCGCGGCCGGCGCCGCATCGGCCTTTGCCCGCGCGGCGCCGAGCGCCAACCCGCCCGCCGCGACCGATGCGCCCGCGACCTTGAGCCACTGCCTGCGCTGCGGGTCGGCCGTTCCGCTGATGGATGACTTCCTGGACATGATGTGTGGGTACCGCCTGCAAATGGCGCAAACGGCGGCCGCCCCGGCGGCACGCGGCCATCGCTCGCGCGGAATCTGACACTGGATGCGATCTCGGGCCGCTACACCCACCGGCAGTCCGCCCACTTGGAAAGTGCGCGAATCCTGTTCGCATGCCTGCCTGGTCACGTGCCGTATTGCCTTGTCCCGATAAGGATTTTCCGGCACCCTTAATTAGTACATATTGCAAAAGATAGGTCATGATACATAAAATAAGATCGAAAAAAAAAGACAGGGTATTCCCCTGTCACACTGCGATCGCTTCCATTCCGAAAGGACGTCGAAAGACGTCTCCGGCGATCCGGCGCCGGCCCGGTCCCGCCCACCTTCGTTCGATTGATTTGGCCGTGCGGTAGTATGGCGACTCGATGGAACCCCGATGGATCTGAACGAGTGGCCATGCCCGAATTTTCTTCATCTCCCGGCGCCGGCCAGGGCGCGCAAGCGCTCGTCCTCATTGCCGAGGACGAACCCGAGATCGCCGAAATCCTGACCGCCTACTTCGCGCGCAACGGCCTGCGCACCGTGCACGCCGCCGACGGCCGCCGCGCGCTCGAACTCCACCTGTCGCTGAAACCCGACCTCGTGCTGCTCGACGTGCAGATGCCGCACGTCGACGGCTGGAAGGTGCTCGCCGAAATCCGCCATCGCGGCGACACGCCGGTCATCATGCTGACCGCGCTCGACCAGGACATCGACAAGCTGACCGGGCTGCGCATCGGCGCCGACGACTACGTGGTCAAGCCGTTCAACCCGGCCGAAGTCGTCGCACGCGCACAGGCCGTGCTGCGCCGGTCGATGGCCGGCTCGCGCCAGGAAGAACAGCGCGTGCTGCGCGCCGCGCCGTTCGAGATCGATCTCGAGCACCACGAAGCGACGGTCGAAGTCGGCAGCGAACGGCACACGCTCGTGCTCACGCTCACCGAATTCAAGCTGCTCGCGCAGCTTGCGCGCGCGCCGCGCCGCGTGTTCAGCCGCGCCGAACTGATGGCCACCTGCCTGCCGGAAGGCGATGCGCTGGAGCGTACGGTAGACAGCCACGTCAGCAAACTGCGCAAGAAACTGGACGACCTCGGCGTGCAAGGCGTGCCCGCCAGCGTGCGCGGCGTCGGCTACAAACTGTGGAGCGGCGATTGAAACTCGATGGCCTGAGCCGCCAGATCGCGCTGACGATGGGCGCGATCGCGTTCGGCATCACGGTGCTGATCGTCGTGACGGCCTACGCGTTCTACTACCTGCTGTACCAGTACTCGCCCGAGTACTTCAAGCCGCAGAGCTGGCTCCCGAGCGGGCCGGAGTGGGTGTGGATCATCTCGACCACGCTGGTCGGCCTGCTGATCTCGGTCGTCGTCGCGGTCAACCTGTCGCGCCGCATCCTCGTGCCGCTGAACTCGGTGACGGACAGCATCCGCCGCGTCGCGCGCGGCGATCTCGGTGCACGCGCCGTCGCCGGCGACCGTTCACTGCACGAAGCGGCGCTGCTCGCCGACAACTTCAACGCACTCGCGAGCGAACTGCAGCGCGTGACCGACGAGCAGACGTTCTGGAACGCGGCGATCGCCCATGAACTGCGCACACCCGTGACCGTGCTGCGCGGGCGGCTGCAGGGGCTCGCCGAAGGCGTGTTCACGCCGAGCGAAGCGCTATACCGCAGCCTGCTCGCACAGGTCGAAGGGTTGACGCGGCTGATCGAGGATCTGCGCGTGGTCAGTCTCGCCGACAGCGGCCACCTGAGCATCGAGATCCGCGACACCGATCTCGCCGCCGATGTGCGCGCCGTGGTCGACGTGTTCGCGCACGCGCTGCAGGCCGCCGGCCAGCATCCGGAACTCGATCTCGACGCGCGACACATGTGCTGCGACCCGGTCCGCATCCGCCAGGCATTGCTGGCGCTGCTGGAGAACGCGCGCCGCCATGCGGTGCCCGGCACGATCCGGATCCAGACACGCGTCGAGAACGGGATGTGCCGACTGCGCGTCGAGGACGACGGCCCCGGCATCCCGGCCGAGTTCGCGCAGCACGTGTTTCAGGCATTCCGGCGCGTGGACGATACGCAACCCGGCGGCACCGGCCTCGGGCTCGCCGTCGTCGCGGCGATCGCGCATGCGCACCGCGGCGAAGCCCTCTGCGTGCCGACCGGCGCGGGCGGCACGCGATTCGAGGTGCAGTGGCCCGACGACCTCGCGCCGGCGCCCGACAGCGAGCGCTTCCCGGCGTAACGCGCCGCGGTTACGCCTCTACGCCCTTACTCCGGTACGCCTTCACGCGCGCGGTTCACGCCCGACCTGTTCGAGCGGCGGGCTGAACCCGAGCACCGTGTACTCCATCGCGGACACCGTGCCTTTGGTCCCTTCCCCTGCCGCGCCCTGCACGACCACCGCGCGCACGGCGCCGGCCCGGTCGAATTTCAGCTTCGTGCCGAGCGTCGCGTTGCGCAGCGCCTCCAGTTCCTCGATTCGCGCGATCGCCAGCTTGCGCACCGCGCCGGACACGTACACCGGCAGGAATACCAGCGCGATGAAGATCGACACGGCATCCTTCGACACGCTGTCCAGCACCGGCTGCCCCGACATCACGAGCGACAGCGAGGTCGCGGCGACGAAGATCGCGAGCACCGTCGCGCCGACGCCGAGCGACGCGAGCCGCTCGGCCGCCTTCTTCATGCGCGCCTTCACGAGTGCGCGCGCGGTCGCGGACGTCACCAGCCATTCGCGCTGCGCGCCGTAGTAACCGGCGACGCCGAGGAACAGCGTCGCGACCGCGCTGACGGCGATGCTCGTGTACAGCGCTTCGAACATCATGCAGGCGAATTCGAGCACGAACACGAGCACGAGCGGGCACAGCAGCAGACGGAACGAATAGCCGTCGCGGCCGTGCCCGCGAATCCACCATTTCACCGGCGCAAGCTGCCAGAAGCGGCTTTCCGGGCGGAGCGAGAGTTCTTCGTTGTCGGTCAATTTCCCACCTGTCGGATCCTGCGCCGTATCGATGCGGGCCGTGAATCGGCACGGCCGCAGCCGCATTCTCCCAGATGCGCGGCGCGGCGAGAACGGGGCCGCCGACTGAGCGGGCGCACCATCGCGCTTGACCCGCCCCTTGGGATCGCCTTTATGCTGACCGCAACGAATCGACAGCAAAGAGGTGACGGATGGGTACGTCCACGCCCCGTTTGAACGCATCGGCGGCCGCCGCGCAGCTCGGCGTCTCGATCAAGGCGCTGCGGCTGTACGAGCGGCACGGCCTCGTCACGCCCGGGCGTACGCCGGCCGGATACCGCGCGTATGGCCCGGACGATCTCGCCCGCGCCGCCGACATCGCGGCGCTGCGCAAGCTCGGCATCGGTCTCGCGCAGGTAGCGAGCGTGCTCGACGGCGACGCGCGCAGCCTCGACGACGCGCTGGCCGCTCATGAAACGGCGCTTGACCACGGCATTCAGGATCTCGTGCGCAAGATCGACCGCGTGCGCGCGATCCGCGCCGGCCTCGCACGCGGCCGGATGCCGGCCGATGGCGAACTCACCAGGCTGCTCGACGATACGGGCGCCGGTGTCGCATTCAACCTGCCGTGGCCGTGGGGCGGCGAGTGGTTCGAGTGTCGTGACATCCGGCCGCTGAACTACATCATCGGCTCGCTGGGAAGCGGCAAGACGCGGCTCGCGCTTCGGCTGGCCGACGCGCTGCCCGACGCCGTGTTCGCGGGGCTCGATCGGCTGGAAAGCGATGGTGCGGCGGCACGCGCGGCATTGCACGCCGATCCTGCGCTGAAGTCGCGAGTCGACCGCACATTGACCTTGCTCACCGGCAGAGGCGCAACGCCGTCGACAGCGCTGACCGCGCTGCTCGTCGGCCTCGAAGCGAAAGGCCCGCGCGCGCGGGTCGTCGACATGATCGAACAGGATCTCGACCGGCCCACGCAACTGGCCTTGATCGCGCATCTGCGCGAACGCGCGGCCGCCGGCATGCGCCCGCTGTTCCTGCTCACGCGCTCGTCGGCGATCCTCGATCTGTCAGCCGTCGGCCCCGACGAAACCATCCTGTTGTGCCCCGCCAATCACAGCCCGCCGTCACGCGTGGCGCCTTACCCCGGCGCACCCGGCTATGAAGCCGTGGCGACGTGCCTGGCGTCGCCGGAGATCCGCGAGCGGCTCGCCCGCCGACCGGAAACGACGTAGTCCGCCGTCAGGATTCCGGCCGCCCCATCCGCCGCGCCATCGCCGGGCTCACCGCATGCACGGGATCGAAGCCGAAGAATTCGAGCACGTGCCGCGCGACGTCGTCGCGATCGTTGTCCGCGCAGATCATGTGATAGCTGTTCTCCAGCACGATCCCGCGCGCGTCGGGCATCTTCTCCAGCAGGAAATCGGCCGAGCGCAGGCTCGTCAGTTCGTCCTCGCGCGCATGCAGCACGAGCGTCGGGCACGGCGTGCCGGACGCGGCCTCGAGCGCCCAGTCGCGCATCCGGTCGACCTGCCGCACACAGGCAAGCGGCACCCACGCGTAGTGGAAACTGTCCTGCCGCTCGAACTTCTTCTTCACGATCGCGCGGATCGTCGCGTTCTTGATGCCGAACGGATCGCCTTCCTCGACGCGCATTCGCTCCGCGATACCCGGCACGCGATACAGCACATGCCGCAGCGACCGGTACCACGGCGTCGACCAGCCGTCGATGAACACCGGCGTCGCCAGCAACGCGAGCCGGCCGCGCGCATGCTGCACGCGGTGGCACAGCAGCAGTGCGACCAGCGCGCCCATGCACATGCCCGCGACATGCAGCGTGTCGTACTCGCGTTCCAGCGCGCGATACTGTTCGGTCACCGCGTCGAGCCACGCCTCCGCGCGCACGCCGACCAGATCCTCGGGGCGCGTGCCGTGTCCCGGCAGCGTGATCATGTGCGTGTCGGCGCCCGCGCGCCGCATCGCCTTGTGCAGCGAACCGAGATCGTATTGCGTACCGCCGAGCCCGTGGATCAGCAGGACGCCCGTGCGGCCGGTCATGACACGTGCCTGCTCATTCGTCCGCCGGCCACACGCGCTCGATCTGCCAGACGCCCGCGACCACCGTCACGTCGACGTTCGAATCGAGCAGCGGCGCGCCGTGGTCGGTGATCGTCTGCGTGCCGCCGTCGCGCAGCACGATGCGCAGCGACAGCGACGCGCGATCCTCGCCGGCGATCTCCGCGTTCCAGTAGTCGCTCAATGCTTCGCGGTCGCCCGGCTGCACGCGTTCGAGCACGAGCGGCACGCTCGCGATCTGCGACGCATCGACGCCGACGCCGAACACGCGCTCGACGTCGCCGCTCCAGTCGATCCGGCCCGACTCCGGATCGAGCACGTACGCGATCTGGCCGGCGCTCGCGAGCGCGAGCTCCATGTTGTTCTGCAGGACCGCCGCATGCTCGTGCACGCGCTCGCGCGTCGTCTTCAGCGTGCTGACCGTCAGCACCAGCAGCGACGCGACCGCGAGATAGAGCTGCGCCTCGAGCAGCGCACTGCCGTAGTGTTCGTGAAACGACGAGAACGGGCCGTCGCCCTGCGCGGTCTGCTCGATCACGATCAGCGCGAGCACCAGCACCGACGACGAGCCCGCGCGACCGCCGAGCAGCAGCGTCACCGCGACGGTCAGGAACAGCGGAATATACGTGAGCGCGAAGCCGGCGCCCGTGCCGAATTTCTGCGACGTGTCGCCGTCGAAGATCACCAGCGCGACGATCGCGAGCAGCACGAACGCGACGATCCCGAGCATCAGGTCGAAGCGCTCGTGGTCGCCCGAGCGGTGCGCGCGAAAGCGCGACCACGACGCGAGCACTGGCGTGACCAGCAGCACGCCGACGAAATCGGATGCGGCCCACACCGACCACACGTCGAAAAACGGCGCGCCCTTGACCGTCGTGTACCACGCCGCGCCGCCGATCGCGCCGACGACGCCCGCGATCAACCCGGCGAGGATCACCGAGCGCAGGAAGTACAGCCCTTCGAGCGAGAAGCGCACGCGCTGCACGAGCCAGACCGCGAGCGCGGCCGCGCCGACCTCGTCGATCGTGAACAGCACCGCATTGACGAGGCTGCCGTGTTCGATCGCCGTCAGCGCGAGCTGCCCGACGAGGAACGCGCCGGCCAGCGTCAGCCAGTCGCGCGCCGGCCGCAGCATGAACGCGCCGACCGTGACGCCGGCCGGCAGCCAGATGTAGCCCGTCAGCCGGACGGGGCCGTTGAACTCGTGCGAGATGTAGCCGGTCGCGAGATACAGCGCCGCCCAGAGCAGCGCGGCGACGAGCCCCGGCCGCGATCGTTTGGTGTCCATCGAGAATCCCTGTGTGCCGCGCCTGCGGCCTGCAGGTGCGCGATGTGCGAATGATATGCGGATGGGGTAGGTGGGGGAATACCGGGGCCCGGAAGCACGTTCGGGGCGCCGGCACGCCCGCAGGCTGGCGAGTGTGACCGGGAAAGTATCGGAAAAGTTCGTGGCTCGCCGACTGCTATCGGGACACGTTCGTATGCGGTCTTGTCCGGATGGCCAAAATCGCGCGCAGCCGGCCGTTCGCGTCTACGATGAAAGGCATCCGAAAGCATTCGTTTCGCGTATCGTCCACGTCTCCAGCCCGCATTCCCCATGACCACACGTAATGGAAACAGCTCCGGTCCGGCCGACATCGGCCCCTTCGATGCCATGAGCCGATTTCGCGTCACGTACGACGGGCCCGCGCTCGAATCGTCCGAGATGGACGTGCGCGAACTCGCGCCCGCGCTGCTTGCATTCGGCGATTTGCTCGACGCATCGACGCGCGCACTGTGCGGCGATCAGGTTCGGCCGCAGGTGAACGTGCGCGGCAGCTTCAAGACCGGCAGCTTCGGTATCGACTTCACGCTCGCGACCTCGCTGCTCGGCCGCATGCGCGACATGCTGAGCGGCAACGAAGGCACGGCGCCCGCCAATGCGGTCACGATCCTGACCGCGCTCGGCATCGCCGCGCCCAAGGCGAGGAAGGGGCTCTTCGCCGTCCTCAAATGGCTGCGCGGGCGCGAGATCCGGCAGGTGCGAATGCAGGACCACACCGCGGTGCTGCAGGTCGAGGGCGACGAACTCGAGATCGACCTGCCCGTCCTCACGCTGCTGCGCGACGTCCGCGTTCGCCACGCGACCGCACAGGTCCTGGCGCCGCTCGCGCGCGAAGGCGTCGAGATTTTCGCGGCCGGCACCGATACGGAAGTGTTCGAGACAGTCGCCCGCCACGAGATTGCGTGGTTTCACGCGCCCGAGCCAACCGACGCGCTCCTGCTCGACGAGCATCGCAAGATGGCGTTCTCGATCGTGTCGCTCGCGTTCAAGGACGACAACAAATGGCGGCTGTGCGACGGCACGTCGACGATTCACGCAACGATCACGGATACCGGCTTCCTGTCGCGCGTGAACAACAGCCAGATCAGTTTCAGCAAGGGGGACGTGCTCTTGTGCAATGTCCGTATGCAGCAATGGCAAACTTCAGACGGCGCAAAAACCGAATATGAAGTCACGGATGTTCTCGAACATCGCCCGGCCGGCCTGCAGATTCAGTTGCCCGGCCTGTGATCCGCGTCGAAGCCCGATGCCCAACGCAACCCGTCAACCATCATGAAACCGGCGATCGATCTGCGTCCTGCCTCCGCCACCGACCTCCCCTTCCTGCTGACGCTCCGTCGACTGACGATGACCGAGCACCTGCAACGCGTCGGCGCGCCGACCGACGACGCGGCGCACGAACAGCGCATCCGCGCGCACTTTGAAGACGCGATGATTGTTTGCGCAGGCGCCGAGGCCATCGGCTTGCTGAAGGTGACGCGCGCCGCCGGCGAATGGCACGTCCATCAGATCCAGATTCTCCCCGCGCACCAGGGGCACGGGATCGGCGAGGCCGTTCTGAACGCATTGCTGACCGACGCCGCACGCGAGCACGTGCCGGTATCGCTCAGCGTGCTGCACGGCAACCCGGCGCGGCGGCTCTACGAACGGCTCGGCTTCCGGCTCGCGTCGGAAACCGACACGAGCGCGAGCCTGATCTGGCGCGCGTGACGCGCGCCGTTACAACGCCGCCGCATGACGATCATTGCGTGATCTTCGCGTCCTTCAGCAGATTGCCGATCATCTGCGCGCTCGCCTTCTCGACCGCGATCGCCTGCAGCTGCTGCTGAAGCCCCGGCTTCGCGGCCTCGAAACCCGGCACCTGCGTCGGCCGCTTCGCATCCAGCTTCACGATCGCCCGCACGCCATCGACCGGAATCGAATCCTTCGTCGCCGCGCCGACGGTCAGCTTCTCGAGCGCCTGAGCGACCGGCAGCGGCAACCCGCCCGTCCTGCCTTCCGCTGCCGGCGTGTTGAAGCTCACCCACGGCAGCTCGCCGCCGCTATCGCGGCTCGGCGCCATGCTGTATTGACGCGCGAGCCCGTCGAACGACTTGCCCGCTTTCAGCTCGCTCAGCACGGTCGCGGCCGTCACCGGATCCTTGACGATGATCACGCGCGGCTTGTATTCGCTCTTGCCGAGCGTCGCGACGAGCGCGTCGTAGCGCGCCTTCACCTGCTCGTCGGTCACCGGCTCGGGCTTCACGTTGTCGCGCAGGTACAGCTGCACCTCGGCCGTCGTCTTCGCCTGCTGCACCGCCGCCTTGACCTCGGGCTTGTCGCCGTAGTTCGCCTTCTCGGCCGCCTGCTGCACCAGCACGCGCGTGATCAGCTGGTTCTTGATCGCCTGGCGGACCTGCGGCGAATCGGGCTGCCCGGACGCGCGCAGCAGCGTGTCGACGTCGGTCTGCGTGATCGGCGTGCCGTTGACGGTCGCGACGGTCGCGGCCGTCTGCGCGTAAGCGGAACCGCTCAGTGCGCCGGCCAGCACGGCAATCAGCAACAGGCGGTTCGGTGTCGTCTTCATCTTCATCGTTATCGTCGCTTCGAGAGTAAAAAGCGCGGCATGGAGCATGCCGCGCCAGTTCATCGTGCACGCACACGCTGCGTCCGCGTGTGCCGCTGTCATTGTGCACGGAACCGCATTTCCGCGTCGGGAGGTTGGGAAGCGCCGCGCAACGCGGCCCGGCGCGCGTTGCGCGCACCGTTCATTGCGAACATGTGACGTGGCCATCTCGCGAAACCGCGTCGACTAACGTCACGACTTCGCGAGTCCGGCCGCAGCCCGAAGCGGCCGCGCGTTCAGCCGGTCAAGGCGTCCATCGATACACGGTGATGCTGTTCCCCTTCACGTTGTTCTTCATCACCACGTACTCGCCATTCGACCGGCGGTACGCGCGGATGCTGTACATCGCGTCGATCGCGCTGCTCGTATCGACGGTCGCGGGGCTCGCATTGACCAGTGTGGTATCGAGATTGCCGGTGGTGAGATTGAACGCGTCGACGTTAGGCCACAGCGGCCCGCTACTGCTGAACCAGTAGCCGACGAACAGATGATTGCCGACCGCATCGATCGACTTCGCGCCGCTGTGCGGCAGTGTGATCACCGGATCGGGCTTCATCGTGTTGCCCGCGCGCCAGCCGTGGTACACCTCGATACGCGTGCCGATCGACGTCCAGTCGTTGCTGCCGAGCGCCCCCTGCGCGAGCACCATCGTGTCGCTGTCCGCGAGATAGACGATGCGCGTCAGCGGCAGGATGCTGGCCGGAATGCGCGTCGCGACACCCGGCCCCCACGACGGTTTGCCGTTCGCGTCGAAACCGGTCAGCGGGTAATGCGTGATCGCGCCGGTCTTGTCGAGGCCGGCCCACACGCTGCCCTTGCTGTCGATGCTGAAGCCGCTCGTCACGCGTTGCGTCGTGTTGAACGCGGGGCCCGGAATCGATCCGTCCGGAATCGCGATATAGCCGTTCGCCGCGTTGAAATGGTAGAAGTAGAAGACGGGCGGATTCTGGCCGGCCGCGACGAGGATCCGGTTCGCGCCCACCGACGTGAGCAGCCCGAAGTGTTCGTCGCGCTGCGTATCGCTCATGTTGATTCGCGGGTCCGACGGGTACGCGAACGGATCCACGGTATTCGCGACGAACTTGCCGCCCGCGGTTCCGCTGTACACATGCGTGCCGCCATAGAACAGCGCGCCGTCCGTGACGGGGTCCGGCGCCGCGATGCCTTCGAAGTTCAGCGACTGCAGCGTATAGCGCAGGCTCCCGGTGCTGCTGTACGCATGAATGTCGGTCGCGCCATTGCGCCCGAGATCCCAACTGCCGCCCCACGGATTGTTGAGCACATAGAGGTTGCCGCCGGTGTCCTTGCCGATCCCGACGATCCGCGTGAAGCGCTGCGCGCCGACCTGCCCCTTGATGCCCGTCGTCGTGTCGAGATAACCGCCGCGCACGCCGAACGTGCCGGCCAGCGCGGGCCGGCCCGCCACCGTATAGCGCTTGATGTTCTGGTCGGGGCCTTCATCGCCCACCAGCAGTTGCGCGGCCGCCGCATCGAAATACAGCGCCGACGGCTGCGACCCGGCCGCCATCCGGATCGTGTTCAGCAGCGCGCCCGCCGGGCTGAAGCCGACGATCGCGCCCGCGCTCTTCTGCGCGACCCACACGTTGCCCGCGCCGTCCACCGCGAGCGCGCCCGGCGCCGACACGTTGATGTCGCGCTGCCACACGCCATCGGTGGTGAATACGCGCACGCGATTGCCGTAGAAGTCGCTGGCGTAGAGCAGCGAACCGGCCGTCGCGAGCCCGGTGACGACGTCGATGCGCGGCTGGTTGGTTGCCGCGCTGATCTGGATCACGCGGTCGCGATACTTCGTCGCGCGGTTGTAGCGCCCCACCGCGCCGCTGCCGTACGTCTTGCCGGGCTGCAGCGCGACGAACAGCGACGTCGCGTTACCGGTGATCGCGCTGCCCTGGAATTCCGAGTGTGTGCCGATCGAGCCGATGTTCTTGCCGTTCTGGTAGATCGCCACACCGCCTTCATCCTCGTCCCACATCGACGCCGTGTAGATCACGCCTTCGGGCGCAACCCACATCGCACGCGCGACGTTGCCGACGTGCGCGGCGAGCGTGCCGTAGGTATTCGCCAGCCAGTCGGTGGTATTGCCGGCGTGCGCGGCCGGTACGATCGCGGCGATCGCTGCGGCAAGAAGCGCAGCCCGGATTCGTTTTCTGGCGACCATGACTGATGCTCTCCTGAATGATGCAAACATTCACATGAGGGGTCGGCCGGCCAGATGGCTTGAAATTCGCAATGCGTAAATTCTTCCCCTGAATCATCTGGCGCAGTCGGTATTACGTACGGCATGCCTTCAATAATGAGCAGGGCGAGAATAGCGTTATATAAATCAAAAAAAATT